>JAHWKS010000010.1 GCA_019347795.1 Planctomycetota bacterium
GTTCGCCTGGAGGAGCTGGCGCAAGGGTATCGCGGAACGGCGGCGTTTTTCCTCACCGCGGTGCAGGGGCAATGGCTTCGCGGCGAGGAGGCCAAAGGCTACGCTCCGCTGTTCGCCCTCGCCGGCGAAACGCTTGCCGGCGTTCGCACGCGACGCGAGGTGCGGCAAGTCGTGGTCGAGGCGCCGGCGCCGGCGGAGCTAGAGAATCTGGGCGAAGTCCTCAACTACGCCGTCGCAACCGCTCACCGCAGCCAAATGCGTCAGGAGCGCGTAAAGCGAATGCAACTGGTCGGCCTAGCGCTGCACGACTATCATGTGCAGCACGGCTCGTTTCCTCCGCCCGCATCCCGCGACGCGGCCGGCCGGCCGCTCTTGAGTTGGCGGGTCCACCTGCTGCCGTCGTTGGGGGAGGAGGAACTGTATCGCCAGTTCCGCCTCGACGAGCCGTGGAACAGTCCCCACAACCGGGCGCTTTTGCCGCAAATCCCGCTCGCTTATCAATCCCCCGAAGCCGCAGGCGACGGCCGGACGCGGCTGGCCGCGCTCGTCGGTCCCGGCGCTCCCTTCGGCGGCCGTGCGGGGACGAGCCTGCGAGATTTTACAGACGGCGCCTCAGAGACAATCCTCCTGGTCGAATGCGGCCCCGACGGGGCGATCCCGTGGACGCAGCCGGACGATCTACCGTTCGATCCGCAAGACCCGGCCGCCGGCTTGGGGTCGGTCGAGAAGGAAGGCTTCCTCGCCCTCTTCGGCGACGGCCGTGTGGAAATGATCCGCACGGCGATCGCCCCCGAGGCGCTGCGAGCGCTCCTCACACATGGCGGCGGCGAGCGAACCACGCCGCCGGAATAAGCCGTCCCAATTCTCGCGCTCGCCGCTACACCCGGATCTTCGACCCCGGCCCCCTCGCGTCCTGTGGGGAACTGGTCTACTCCTTCAGTTTGACCCCCTCCATCTCGCCGCTTTCAATGAGTTCGCGCCACGTCTTGCCGCTTTCGGCGGCGGGTTTGTCTTCCAGTTGCTCCAGCGCTTTGAGGAAGTCGGCGGTGGCGGCCTCGTTGACCTCTTTCCGCTCCAGGAAGCTCAGCTCCTTGGCGGCCTCGATCCGCGCCGTGATGTTTTTCTCTTTGAGCGCCTCGTGCAACGCCTGACCGAACTCGTTCCGGTGCTCTCGGCCCAACAGTTTCCCGGATTCATCTTTGCCCTTGACGTGGCAGGCGTAGCAGGTGACCAAACGCAACTCGTACTTCGCCTTGAGCGCGAGCCCGAACGGCGGGTGTCCCAGCGCCGTCGCCGTTAGGCAACCATGCACGAACAGGCACGTGATGCACATCCGCAATCTACGATTCATGGGTCCCTCTCACTGTGGTAGGCGAAGATGTTACAGGATGAACTTGCTCAGCTCTTCGTCTTCGGTCACTTCTTTCAATCGCTCGTTGACGTAGGCGGCGTTGACGACGATCTTGCCCATCTTCATGTCGGGGGCCTCGAAGCTGGCCTCTTCCAAGAGCCGCTCCAGGATCGTGTGCAATCGGCGGGCGCCGATGTTCTGCGTCGATTGGTTGACGTGAAACGCGTACGAGGCGATGGCGTCGATCGCGTCGTCGGTGAACTCCAGCGTCACGCCTTCCGTGTCCAACAGCGCCGAATATTGCCGCGTGAGCGAGTTCTTCGGCTCGGTCAGAATCCGCACGAAGTCCTCCTTCGTCAGATCGGCCAGCTCCACGCGGATGGGGAAGCGGCCTTGCAGCTCCGGCATCAGCTCGCTGGGGCTGGCGCTGTGGAAGGCGCCCGCGGCGACGAAGAGGATGTGGTCGGTCTTCACGTAGCCGTGCTTGGTCTGGATGGTGGTGCCTTCGACGATCGGCAAGAGATCGCGCTGCACCCCCTGGCGGGAAACGTCGGCCCCGCGGGTGTCGCTGGCGACGACCTTGTCCAGCTCATCGACGAAGATGATCCCCATGTTCTCCGCCAGGTCGATCGCCGCGGCGTTCACTTCCTCCGGGTTCAGGAGGGCCTCGACCTCCTGCTCGAAGAGAATCTCCCGGGCCTCGGCCACCGAAACTTCGCGGCGGACCGTGTTCTTGGGCATGAACCGCTCCAGCATTCCCTGCAGGTCGATGTCCATCTGCTCGACTCCCATGCCGCCGATCATGACGGGGTTGGCCTTTTGCTCGCTGGAGATCTCGACCCGCCGCTGATCCAGCTCGCCCGCTTGAAGCATCGCCCGCATTTTGTCGCGGGTCCGTTCGTAGTGTCCCTGATCGGCCTCTTCGGCGGAGAAGGAGGGACGCGGCGCCAGGATATCGACCAGCCGTTCCCCCGCACGGCGGCGGGCTTCCTCTTCGACCCCCTTCCGAAGATGCGCCCGCACCAGCGTGATGGCGTTCTCCACCAGCTCGCGAACCAAGCTCTCGACGTCGCGGCCGTAGTAGCCGACCTCGGTGTATTTGGTAGCCTCGACCTTGATGAAGGGGGCGCCGGTAAGGCTGGCCAGGCGGCGGGCGATCTCGGTCTTGCCCACGCCGGTGGGCCCGATCATGAGGATGTTCTTGGGGGCGATCTCGCCTTGCATCTCGTCCGCGACGCGCTGCCGGCGCCAGCGATTGCGGATCGCCACCGCCACGGCCCGCTTCGCATCATCCTGGCCGATGATGTAGCGGTCCAGCTCCGTGACGATCTGCCGCGGCGTCATGTCGGGGGTCGCGAGCGGCTCCGCCTTGGTTTTCTTCGCCATCGCTCTTCTCTCAGAATCAGAAAGTAGTAGGCACACTCCGGGCGCCGTTCTTTGAAGCTTCGCAATCGATGTTCGCGACGGCACACGGAGTGTGCCTGCTACTATGGACTACGTCTCACTCTCCAGTTCGTGGACGGTGATGTTAGTGTTGGTGTAGATGTCGATCTCGGCGGCGATCTCCAGCGATTGCTGCACGATCTCGCGGGCCGAGAGACTGGAATGTTTCACCAGGGCGCGGGCCGAGGCGATGGCGAACGAGCCGCCGGACCCCACGCCGAGGATGCCGTCGGTGGGATTGATCACATCCCCCACGCCGTTCACCAGCAGCGTGTGCTTGGAGTCCACCACGGCGAGCATCGCCTGCAGGCGCCGCAGCGCCCGGTCGGTCCGCCAGTCCTTGGCCAGCTCGGTCGCCGCCCGGGGGACGTTGGCGGGATAGTCTTTGAGCTTTTTCTCGAACCGCTCCAGCAGAGCGAAGGCGTCGGCGCCGCCGCCCGCGAAGCCGCACAGCACCTTGCCGTCCATGAGAGGGCGAATTTTTATCGCGTCCGCCTTCATCACGGTGGTGTCGAGGGTGACCTGCCCATCGCCGCCAATGGCGACCATCCCCTTGTGGCGAACGGTGAGAATCGTCGTGGCGTGCAGCTTCATGCGGAGTCATCGCGTGGAAGGAGTTCGCGTCCCTCCCTCATCATAGCGAAACGGGCCGGCGGGGAAAGGAACCGCGGTGATTGTCGCCTTTCGCTCCGCGCTGGGGACGATACTTTCGCGGAGAGAAAGGCGACAATTGCCCGCGCTAACCCTTCTTTGCCTCCGCCTCTTTCGCCTTTTGCATCTCGTTCTTCTCTTGCTTCTCCTTGAACAGCTCGAAGCGAGACTTCACGACGCGGCGGGGGAAGTAGTTGTTCTCCGTATCCACGTCGGCCGTCTCCAAGTGCGGGTCGAGCACGAGGCTCTTGATCGTCTTGTCCGTGATGAGCAGCTTGGACGCCCGCTGATTGTTCGCGCGCCAGATCTCCGCGGGAATGCGCAGCTCCTGTTTGTCGCCGTCTTCGTACTCGATCTCGAGGATCACCGGCATCGGCAGGCCGCCGACGTTGCGCAGGTCGATTACGTAAAAATTCTGCTTCGTCTCCAGGAGCTTCTTCTCCTCGTCGCTGAGCTCCTTGAGAAATTCCTCGTAGCTCTTGCGGTCTTCGTCGGTCACGTCGAGCGGATCGTACTCGTTGTAGAAATCCTTCAGCTCCGGCAACTGGTCCACGAATTTCGGAATCTCCGCGTTCCGCAACTGGGCGAGCGTCTTCGGCTCTTCCTCCCGCTCGCGGCGCTGCTCCGCTTTTTCCTTCTCCGGGTCTTTGGACGCGAGGGTCGCCAGCCGGACGTTCTCGATCGCCACATCGACGTGATCGGTGGTGTAGAACCAGCCGCGGAAGAACCAGTCCAGATCCACCCCCGAGGCGTCTTCCATCGTGCGGAAGAAGTCGGCGGGCAACGGCCGTTTGAACCGCCACCGCCGGGCGTACTCCCGGAAGGCGTGATCGAACAGCTCCCGCCCCAGGATCGTCTCCCGCAGAATGTTCAGCGCCGTGGCGGGCTTGGCGTAGGCGTTGTTCCCGAACTGCAGGATCGACTCCGAGTTGGTCATGATTGGAACCTGGTGCGTGCTCCGCATGTAGGAGACGATGTGCTTCGGCTCGCCGCGGTCGGAAGGATAATCCTCCTCCCATTCCTGCTCCGCCAGGTATTGCAGGAAGGTGTTCAGTCCCTCATCCATCCAGGTCCACTGCCGCTCATCGCTGTTGACGATCATCGGGAAATAGTTGTGCCCCACCTCGTGGATGATGACCGAGATTAAGCCGTACTTGGTGCGCTTCGAGTACGTTCCGTCCTTCTCCGGCCGGGGGCCGTTGAAGCAGATCATCGGGTATTCCATGCCATACACCGGCCCATTGACGGAGATGGCCGTCGGGTACGGATAGGGGAACGTGTACCGCGAGTAGACGTTGAGCGTGTGAACGATGGCCCGCGTGGAGTACTTGCTCCAGAGCGGCTCGGCCTCGTTGGGATAGAACGACATGGCCATCACGCGGTTCCCCGCCACGTCGTGCCCCTGCGCGTCCCAGATGAACTTGCGAGACGATGCGAAGGCGAAGTCGCGCACGTTCTGGGCGTGGAAGACCCACGTCTTCTTTCCCTCGGGCTTGCTCTTCTCGTTCGCCTTGGCTTCCTCGGGGGTGACGATGAACACTGGCTTCTCGGCCGTTCGCGCTTCTTCGAATCGCTTCCGCTGTGCTTCGGTGAGCACGTCCGCCGCATTCTGCAGGACGCCCGTGGCGGCGACGATATGATCGTCGGGCGCCGTGATGCGAACCAGGAAGTCGCCCAGCTCGAGCGTGAACTCGCCGCGCCCCAGGTACTGCTTGTGCTGCCAACCGGCGGCGTCGGTGTACGAGGCCACCCGCGGATGCCACTGGGCGATCTCGTAGATGTTGTTGCCGTCCTCCTCGAAGTGCTCGTAGCCGGTGCGGCCCCAGAGCACCTTGGCGTTGTTGACGGCGTACTCCCAGCGAATCGAGAAGCGGAACATCTCGCCGGGGACCAGCGGCTGCGGGAGGTCGATCCGCATCATCGTCTTGACGATCGCGTGCTCCAGCGGCTTGCCCGCGGCGTCATTCACCTCGGCGATCTTCATGCTCCCGTCGAATTCCTCGCGGGCCAGCAGGCTGCGAAGCGTATCGAGCGACATCCGGTTCACATCCGGCGCCGTGCGGGTGAGGGCCGAGTCGCTGTCGGGCGCGAAGATGTTCGGGTCCAGTTGCAGCCAGAGATATGTGAGCGGATCGGGCGAGTGGTTGTGATACGTGATCGTCTCGCGGCCGATGATCCGCTGCCGCTCGTCATCCAGCTCGACGTCGATGACGTAATCGGCCCGCTGCTGCCAGTACGCCGGCCCCGGCGCGCCCGACCCGGTGCGGTAGACGTTGGGCGTGGGCAGAACCTCTTCGAGCTGGCGAAAGCGATCATCGTCGATGCTCCGCCGCTGAGCGAACGCGGGCGAAACGAGAGCAGCGAGCGTGAGGAGAACCAGGGATGCGCGGCGAACCATGGGCGACTCGAAGTACGGTGACCGAGGTTGGATCAAAGAAGCAGCTTCATCGTTCCGTCACCGCGCGAAGGCCGGCGCCATGCCGCGGCGGATCGAGCGCATCTTATAGACGCTCGTCGTGGCGGTGAGGAAGACCTCCCGCAGGTCCTTGCCGCCGAAGGTGACGTTGGTGGAGAACTCGGGCATCGGCTTGTGCAGGAGCAGCTCGCCTTGCGGGCTGATGACGAATAATCCGGTCGTCTCGCCCTGGCCGGCGGCGCCGTAGATGTTCCCCTCCACGTCGAGCCACATCCCGTCGATGCCGCGATCGGGCGAGAAGTCGTACACCACGCCGTCGGGCGCCAATCCGCCGTCCTCCTGCACGCGGTAACGGTGCAGCTTCTGCGTTCCGCGATCGGAGACGTACACAAGGCGATCGTCCGCACTCATCACGATGCCGTTGGGCCGCTGAAGGTTCGCGATCACCAGCGACGCGCGCCCCGGCTCATCGATGCGATACACGCCGCTGTGCGGCTGCGATTTTTCGATGTCGCCGCCGTACCACGGATCGGTGAAGTAGATGCGGCTGCGGCTGTCGATGCACAGATCATTGGGAGCGATGAACGGCCGGCCGTCGAACTCGGCCGCCAGCGGCGTGGTCTCGCCGTTCTCCTCCAGCCGCGCGACCCGCCGTTCGCCCCCTTCGCCGGCCGACTGGCACATCAGGAGCCGCCCTTTGCGATCGAACAACAGCCCATTCGCCCGCCCGCACGGTTGCAGGAAGACCGACAGCTCCCCCGCCTGCGAGAGCCGCATCACGCGATCGTTGCGGCCATCGGAAAAATACAGAGCCCCATCCTTGCCGATCGCCGGCCCCTCGGTGAATTCGCATCCCGACGCGACGTTCTTGACGCCGAACGACTCATCGAGAACCCCGTCCTCCGCGACCGCCGCGGACAAAATCGAGAGAACAATGACCATCACGCCGAAGAACTGCGCCCGCATTGACCACCTTGGGAATCGCGTGAGAGGAAGAACCGCCGTCGCTCGGCGCCGTAAGAGCCGGCACCGAGTGCATTCTGATCCCGTCCCCGGTCTTCGTCAAATGCTGCCGCAGTCTTCACGTGTCGGCGTACTCGGGAAACCGCTCGACCGCGATTTGAATGAATCTCATCAATTCGCGACCTTGACCGCTGGTCAGTGAGGCCCAAATGGGAAACTTGTAATCCAGCGGCGCCGTATGGGGAACATCGTGCGGCCACGGATACTCCGGATTAGGACCTTCATGGGCGAGATCCGGAGCAACGCGCTCAAGATCATAGGCCATCGGCAATACGGCCCGTAGCCAATTCTGGAAGTCTGAATACCTCTGAAACTTGAAGATCGCGGCGATCTGCTTTCGGCGGACTTGCCGAATCTGGCCCAAGAACCTTAGGAACTGGACAAAGCCTGCATGGCTCCTCGGCGGCGGAGTTTCCGATCTCCAAAAGTATGCTTTCGCGATTTTCTCCGTGACCATCTGAAGGTAGTGCAACGAATGGCACTGCGCCGGCGCCTGACTGCGAAGCAGGAGAAATACTTGATGGTCCGACTTTGCCTGACGCCACCAAAGTTCCTGGTATGCGTTCATTTGGCGAATTCGATGGCGCCCTCGATCGACCAGTCCTTGGGCAGACGAAGTTTCTTGCTCTTGATCCGCTTCCATTGTTTGGGCGTCACGTCCACCACAAAAAGTCGATGGGCGTCGTCCGTACCCATGTCAACGCCGAAGTCGATGGGTACAACAGCGTCGTCAGTTCGATCGCTGATGAGTTCGTTAACTTCGATGAAGCGTATCTCCCGATCACCCGCGTTCTTTGGCAGGTAATAGACAGCAACAACTCCCGGATCCGTCTTGAGATGTTCCTTGGCGTACCAGCGCGCCATCGCGTCTCGATTGAATTCTGTTTTCGGCATGATGAATCGCCCTTGGCTTAGGCTCGGATCGCTCCGCATCCCGTCCGGAGCGCCGCCAGCTCACTCCTTCGTCGCCTTCTTGCCGCCCTTCTTCTTGGTCTTCTTTTTCCCCGTCTTCTTCTTTGCCGCTTTCTTGGCCGGCGTCTTCTTGGCGGCTTTCTTCTTGGCGCCCCGTTTCTTCTTCGGCGGGGCTTTGGCGGCGCGCTCGGCTAAGAGGTCGAGGGCCTTCTCGAAGGTTACCTCATCCGGGTTCATGTCGCGGGGAAGCGAGGCGTTCGTGGTCCCGTCGGCGACGTAGGGGCCGTAGCGGCCTTCCATCAGTTGAACCACGTTGCCGGTGACGGGCGATTCCTCGAACTGCTTGATGAGCTGCTTCGAGCCGCGCTTCGGCTGGGCCAAAAGCTGCAGGGCCTGCTCCAGGCTCGCCTCCCAGGGAAGCGTGTTGCGGGGAAGCGAGCGTCGCTCCTTGCCGCATTGCACGTAAGGACCGTACGGGCCGTGGCAGGCCAGCACCGGCTCCTTCGACTCGGGATGCTCGCCTATGGTCTTGGGGAGCGACACGAGCTTGATCGCCGTCTCTAAGTCGAGGTCGTCATGGGGGATGCCTTTGAGCGAAACCGTCTTTTTGTCCTCGTCGTCCACCATCCCAAGCTGCAGGTACGGTCCCCACCGGCCGAGCTTGAGGAAGATCGGCTTTTGGGTGGCCGGGTCGATCCCCATCGGCTCGTCCCCCTTCTCCGCCTTCGCCAATAGCTCCAGCGCCGCCGGGACATCCAGCTCGTCGGGCGGGAGCTGGTCGAAGAGGTTCGCCTTCCGCTCGCCGTCGGGATTCTCCTGCAGCAGATACGGGCCGTTCTTGCCGATGCAGACGTAGATCGGCCCGGTGTGCTCGCCGCTCTCGGGCTGGCCCAAGATCATGCGGCGAGACTCGCGGCTGTCGATCTCCTCCATCTTCGAATCGACCCGCGGCTTGAGTCCCGGATCGCCGTCGCCGAAGTAGAACCGTTGCAGGTATTTCAGGTGCTCCGCTTCGCCGCGGCTGATGGCGTCGAGCTGCTCCTCCATCTCGGCGGTGAACTCGTAATCCACCAGCCGCGAGAGATGGTCCTCCATCAGCCGCACCACGAGGAACGCCGTCCAGGTGGGCGCCAGGGCTTTGCCTTTCTTGAAGACGTACTCGCGGTTGAGGATCGTGTCGATGATGGACGCGTACGTGCTCGGCCGGCCGATGCCCCGCTTCTCCAGCTCCGCCGTGAGCGACGCCTCCGTGAACCGCGCCGGCGCCTGCGTGGTGTGGCTCTTCTCTTCCAGGTTGCGGCAATCGACTTTCTCCTGCTCGGCCACTTGCGGGAGCAGCGTTTCCTGGTCCGCCAGCTCGGCTTCGGGATCGTCGGAGCCTTCCACGTACGCCCGCAGGTAGCCGGCGAAGTCGATGATCTTGCCCGAGGTCTGGAACACCGCCCTCTCCCCTTCGATGCGGATGGTGATCCGCCGGCCGTGGGCGTCTTTCATCTGGCTGGCGACGGTCCGCTTCCAGATCAGCTCGAACAGGCGGTACTCATCGTTGGAGAGGGCCGCCTTCATCGCCTGCGGCGTCTCGAAGGGATGGCCGGCGGGACGGATCGCCTCGTGCGCCTCCTGAGCGTTCTTCACCTTCGAGGAATAGACGCGCGGCTTCTCCGGCAGATAGTCGCCGCCGTACTCCGACTGCACCAAATCCCGCGCGGCCTGCACCGCCACCTGGGCCAGATTGGTGGAGTCGGTTCGCATGTAGGTGATGTGGCCGTTCTCATACAGCCCCTGCGCCAGCCGCATCGTGTGGCGGGCGGTGAACCCGAGCTTGCGGTTCGCCTCCTGTTGCAGCGTGCTCGTGGTGAACGGGGCATAGGGCGCAGACCTCCACGGCTTCTCTTCGACCGAGACAATGCGGAACTCCGCCTTCCGCAACCGCTCGGCCAGCTCGTGAACGCCTTTCTCATCGAGCTGGATGCACTGCTCGTTGGCGAGCTTCCCGGTGGCGGAGTCGAAGTCGTCGCCCGAGGGGATCTTGCGGCCGTCAACCGACATCAGCTCGGCCTTGAACTCCTGGCCGCCGGTGTTGGCGAACAGGCCGATCAGATCCCAATAGGTGGCCGAGACGAAGGCCCGCCGCTGCCGCTCCCGCTGCACGATCAGCCGCGTTGCGACGCTTTGCACGCGGCCGGCGCTGGTGCCGTAGCCGATCTTCCGCCACAACAGCGGAGAAACTTCGTAGCCGTAGAGGCGGTCGAGAATCCGCCGGGCCTCCTGAGCCTTGACGAGCTGCTCGTCGATGTCCCGCGGCGACGCAAGGGCCTCTTTAATCGCCTCTTCCGTAATCTCATGAAACACGAGCCGACGGACCGGCACCTTGGGTTGGAGCAACTGGCAAAGATGCCAGCTAATCGCCTCCCCCTCGCGATCTTCGTCCGTCGCCAGATAGAGGTCCTTGCACTCTTTGAGGGCCTTCTTGAGCTTCGTGACCTGCTGTTTCTTGTCGGGGGGGACGATGTAGAGCGGCTGGAAGCCCTCCTGGACGTTCACTCCTAACTTGGCCCAGTCAAAGGCTTTGAACTGCTCGGGGACCTGATCGGCCTTGTTGGGCAGGTCGCGGACGTGCCCCACGCTGGCCTCCACCTGGAAGTCGGCGCCCAGGATTTTGCCGATGGTCCTGGCTTTGGCGGGCGACTCGACGATCACCAGCGATTTATCCGCGTTTTTGGCCATGCGATTGCCGGACTTCCTGTTTGGGATTGAATTTACGTCGATCCATCCTACAATCGGTCAGATTGTCGGGTCGCGTAGAATTATAGGGTTAATCGGCCCCGAGCCGCCCTGTCAAGTCGGCTCGGCCGCCGCATGCCCCCCTCCTCCGGATGATCGCAAGCACGGATAGAAGCTCCTATGGCCAGCCCGTTTAACATCTTTCGCAAACGCCAGCGAATGCTTTTGGTGGTGATTGGCGTGTTGTGCATTTTTGTCTTTACCGTGGGAGACATCATCCTCCAGTGGTTCGGGCCGGACACCACCGTCGGCCGGGAGGTGGAGACGGTTGTCACCTGGAAGGGGGGCGACCTGGATCAAGATGAGTTGGCCGCCCTCCGCACGCAGCACAACTTGACCATCGCGTATCTGAGCCAGGTTGTTTCCGAGACGCTGAAGAAGGAAGGCTCGCCGAAAGGGGCGGGCGTGACGCGGAACCGGCAGGGGCAGATTATGGATCCGGGAATCTCTGCCGACGACTCCGACCTGCGGCTAGTGCGCACGCTGCTGTTGGCCGAAGAGGCCGAGAAGCTGGGGATGGAGATCCCCGATCTGGCGATCATCGATTTTCTCGCAGACCTGAGCGACAGCACACTCTCCAGCGAAGAGCTGCGGAACCTGCTGCACGGCGCCACCCGCGGCCGGCTGACCCGCGATCAACTCTTCAATCACCTTCGCCGCGAGCTGCTGGCCCGCAACTACCTTCGGCTGGCGGCGGCGGGGGATGTGATGACTCCCGACGACGCCTGGAGCTACTACAACCGGCTGACGCGCCGCATCGACGCCTCGCTGGTGGAATTCCGGGCCGAGGACTACCTCGACAAGGCGCCGCAGCCGACGGAGGAGCAAATCCGCGAGCTTTACGAGGAATACAAGGATCAGTTCCCCTTTCCCGGCTCACCCGAACCGGGCTTCAAAGAGCGGGCGCAGTTCGAGTTCGCCTACTTCAAGTCGAACTACGACAAGTTCATGGAAGAGGAGAAGGCCAAGATCTCCGCCGAGGAGGTGCAGACGCACTACGAGGAAAACAAGGAGCAGTACACGGTTCCCGAGTTGCCCGACCTCCCTGACGTGAAGACGCCGCCGGAGAAAATCGAAACCGAGAAGACTGAGGAGACGCCGGAGGCGAAAGCGAAGGAAACGGAGTCGCCCGCGGACGCACCCGCCGAGGAGAAGCCGGAGGGGGATGCGCCCGCCGAGCCTGCGGTCGAAGAGGTGAAGCCGTCGCCGGAGGCGCCGAAAGAAGAAAGTCCCGAACCGCCCGCCGAGAGCGATCCTCCTCAGCCGGAGGATTCCTCCTCGCTGCAGCAAGATGCGCAGTTCCTCGTCGCCTTCCAGCCGCCGGCCGAGAGCGACGCCGTGACGGAGGAGCCGGCAAGTGACGCCGAACCGGCCGCGCCCGCCGACGAGAGCGAGGCGAAGCAACCGGCCGAAGACGCCGAACCGAAAGAGGCGCCGGCCGATCCCGAAGCCGAGAAACCCGAGACGCCTGCGACCGAAGAAGCCGAAAAGACCCATACGCCGGCAACCGAGGAACCCGAGAAGGAGGCCGAGTATCAGCCGCTCTCGGAAGTCGAGGATGATATCCGCCGCACCCTTGCCGCCGACGCCGTGCGCGAGCGGATCGACGCCGCTCTCAGCGAGGCGGAGCGGGCCGTCAAGCGCTACGGTCGTTCGTATCGCAACTACGTCAATCGGCCGGAAGGCGCCAAGGGACGCAAGCCCCAGAAGCCGGATTTTGAGGAGCTCGCCCAGCGGCTCGGCCTCACCTACGAACGTACGCCTCTGGTAGATGCGTTAACGGTGGGCGAAACGGAATTGGGACAGACGTTCACCAGGCCGACCCGTGAATCCATAATGATGACGGGTAGTTTCCAGGGGATTCCGTTCGTCCAAATCGCGATGCAAAGCGAAGAGGCGTTGCTGTACGAGCCGAAGCGCATATCCGGCGGGTTCGACGAGTATCTTTACTGGCCGACTGGGATCGAGCCCAGCCACACGCCGCCCCTGGAGGAAGTGCGCGACGACGTGGTCCGCGCCTGGCGGCTGAAGCAGGCGTTTGAAATCGCGAAGCGCCAGGCGGAGCAGGCGGCCGAAAAGGTCCGCAAGGCGCCCCATGAGCGACCGCTGGGCGAGGTGCTGAGCCTGGAGGAAGCGGAGATCATTCAGCCGCCGGCGTTCAGTTGGATGTCGGCCGGGCAGTCGATTCCCTTCGGCGGCGGTCAGCCGCGGATGAGCGACGTGGAAGGGGTCGAGAACCCCGGCGACGAGTTCTTCCGCGCCGCCTACGCCCTGGCGCCGGGCGAAGCGGGCGTCGCCCCCAACGCCTCCAAGACCGCGGTTTACCTGATCCGCGTGAGCGGCTCCACGCCGTCGGAGACGGTTCTCCGCGACATGTTCTGGCAGGGCGGCGTGCAGTTCAATCCCAACCTCCAATACGTCGCCCGCCTCGAGCAGCAGAAAAAGATCTTTGAATGGCTCGAGGACCTGGAGAAGCAATGGGGCCTGGATTGGCAGCGTCCCCCGCGCGGCTAGATTCCGAGACGGCTGCCGGGCCGACGGTTTCTAACACAGAAGAAACCGAACAGGAGGCAACGGAGAGAACAGAGAGAGTATAAAGATCATGAACTCATTCTCTGTTCCCTCTGTTTTCTCCTGTTAGCTTTTTCTGTCTTGAGCACGTGTCGTGGAGGCAACCGCGTCGCTCAACGCGAGAGGACGGCGGCGCCTCGTGCGTCGGCATCGGTGTTCGGGGCGAGATATTGGCGGTTGTGCGGGACCGACCTCTGCTGCCGCCGGCGGGAGCGCCGCCGGCGCCGCCAGAGCAGAAAGCCGGTTGTGTATAAAATCGCCGGAACGAAACCGGTGAAGAAAACGATCCAACGCCCGATCAGCCCGAACGCCTCGCCGTTGTGCAGCGGGAATTGCCAGGCGATGAACGTGTCGGCGGCGGTGAAGTCCTGCGGGCGCCGCACGGCAACGATATCGCCGGTGCGCGCGTCAATCCAAAGCTGCGTGCGTCCGAAGGAGCGCTGGACCTCGCCGGGCTGACGGAAGGCCACCTCGTAGACGCCGTCCTCGCCTTGAGGCGGATGGAAATGGCAGAAGGTCGCATCCGGGTAGACCTTCTGGCCGATCGCGATCGCCTGCTCGGGCGTCAGCGGCGCCCTTCCAGGGCGCCCGGACGATTCAAGATCGGTCGGCGGAAGCGTCTCTTCCGATAACGCCGTCACCATCGGCTTGACCCACTCGGGAAAGATCATGTAGACGCCGGTAAAGGCGATCACCAGCAGGATCGCGGCGCTCAGCACTCCGAGGGTCTTGTGGAGATCGTAATTGAAGCGGCTTCCGCGGCGGACGGCGAACGCTGCCCGCCAGCCGTTCTTCCAAAGCGGCCACCAAAGATAGACGCCGCTGCCGATGGAAAGCATGAAAATCAGTCCGCCGACGCCGACGAGGGTTTCTCCGAAGTCCCCGCCGTGCAGCGTGTAGTGGAGCTTGTAGATCCACGACATGAGGTCCTCCCCCCACACGCGCTGGCCGATGACCTTGGCCGTATAGGGATCGACGTAGACCTGAGAAAACACCGGCTCTTCTTCCGTTCCGCCTTGGAACCAAACGATCCAAACGCCGTTCTCGACGCGGGGCGAGCTGAGGGCCGCCGCCTGCTTCGGCTCGCCGCGATAGGCCGCTTCGGCCGCGGCGACCGCTTCAGCCAGGGGCCGCCGCGGCCCAACCCCTTCGGTCAGCAAGAGGTTTGGATTCAACCACTCGTCGATGGCGTGATCGAACACCAGGAGACTTCCCGTCAGGCCGAGCAGCACGAACAAGAGGCCCACGGTCAGACCAAGCCAGCGATGAACCGTCAGCCAGGCCCTGCGCAGAGCGACGCGGGACGGCGCCGACGGCGTCTCGTTGCGGAGATCCGATGGCGACGTCGCCGCCCTAGTTGAAGCGATCGGCTGATTCATCGGCTCTTATTTCCCCATGCCGGGACCCGGCGGCGAGTGTCGGGGCGACTGCGCTTCTTCGGCGGAAAGCACTTTGGCGCCCGTGATCTCGATCGGCGGCAGCTCATTCTCTCCCTCGCCGATCATCACATTCCATTGCGACCGTTCGGGAACGGCGTAGGCGCCGCCTAATCGATCCGCCAGGGACGGCTGCGTGACGTCCGGCGGCCACCTCAGGACCACCGCGTAATCGCCCGCCGGGGCGCCGTCCCCTTTTTCGTACGTGGAAAGCGTGTAGGCGCCGTCCTCTTGGACGATGGCCCACGGCCGGGAATTGCGCACGTCCGGCTGTTCACCCGTCGAATGAAGCTCGACCACCGCGCCCACAGGCGGCTGGCCGTTGATCGTGATCCGGCCGTGAGCGGGATACGTCTCGGCTTGCCAGTCCTCTCCGCCGCAACCGACGCAGGCGAGGGCGGTTGTCGTGGCGAGCAGCAGAACGAACGAGGCGTGCGAATGTCGGCGGAACTGGTGCTGTTGTGTCATGGTCGATCTAAATCTCTCCCACGGCTTCCCCGCCGTTAATCGACGTTATGCCGTTGATCACTTCGATAGAAACGGTTTCGCTCAAGAACCGCACCGAGCCATCGCCGAGGCTGATCTGAATGCCTCCGGGATGGAAAGAGTAAGGCGCCGTCCAGTTGTGCGTGTTGATGATTCGGGAGCCGACAAACCAATTAACTGTGGGTACTCCTCCGTTGGGATCAAGCGTAAACTCCGCGGGATAGAACCAGCTAGCGTTGAAATTAGCGGTCCATGCTCGATGGCTGGCGTCCCACCAGGCCGGCGGCGCCGTTCGGACGCCGTAGACCCAGGACTCCGTGCGGCCGGCCGACTCGTACTGCATGATCGTGTTCGACAGCCCGTCGATCACGTGGCTGAACTTCCGGAAGTGATTGATTTCGAACATCGCGTGTTCGCTGCCCAAATGCGTGAACCAATCTGATGCGCTGCGCACGTATGCGTAGTCCGAGGTTTGAAAGCCGTTGGGACCCGGATCCCCCGCGCCGGGCGCCGAGGGGCACGCGAAGACCTCGGGCATGAGCGTGGCTAAGTCTTGATTGTTGGCGTGATTCCAGGCCACGTCGTGATCGTATTCTTCTTCCATATTGCCGCCTTCCATGAACGGGAGAACGGCGACATTGGCGTGCGCCGAATGGAGCGGCGGCGTAGCATAAACGGCGTACCAGTCCGCCCAACCGGGCGGCAAGCTCTTGTAGGTGTCGTGGTAGTTGTGCAGGCCCAGCCCGGTCTGCTTGAGATTATTGGAGCAGCTCATTCGCCGGGCGGCCTCGCGGGCGGCCTGCACGGCGGGGAGCAAGAGAGCGACGAGAATGCCGATGATGGCGATCACCACCAGCAACTCCACGAGCGTAAAACCGCGTCGGCGCGACATATGGCAGCCTCCTTCGAGAATCCGGGGGAAAACAACGTCTGATCCCGCCGACTTGTGGGTCGCGATTGCTGGCCCCGGAGGAGGCTGGCTACTGGCTGGGTGGGAAATCGGCGGGGACTGAGACTGAATCTCAGTCCTGGAAAAGTAACCCCGGACACTCGCGGTTACAAGGGGGGCGCTGAGGAGTTGTCTGACTAATTTCCCCCACCTTACTCCGCGGCGGCGAACTCTTCGCGGAGATACGTGGAGGCGGCGTCCCAGGCGTCGGCGGCGGCGTGGAAGTCCACGTCCATCCAGCGGACCGGCGCCGTGGAGACGCGCGGCTTCTCCTCCACGTCGGCGTGGAGGGGGAACTGGGCGCTGGCGCCCTCGGACAGCCGTCGCTCCACTTCGGGCGTGAGGAGGTAGTCGAGCAACCGCCCTGCCGCCTCGGGATGCGGGGCGCCTTGGATCACGCAGAGCGTGTTGGGGATGAAGAGCGTGCCCAGTTCGCCTTCCCCCTGGTCGGGATAGACGATCTCGACCGGCATTCCCTTCTCGATCTCCACAATCGCGTCGTCGGTGTCGGTCATGCCGAACGCCAACTGACCGCTGGAAACCGCCAGCGCCACCTGCTTGTTGCCCGAGAGAACCTGAGCGTTCTCCTTCACCCGCTGAAAGTATTCCTTCGCTTCCTCTTCGCCCCAGTGGGCGAAGAGCACCGCGGCGTGGGTGGCCGTCGTGCCGAAGAGCGGCATCGCCAGCCCGCATTGGTCCTTCCAGTTCGGGTCGGTCAGATCGTGGAGGGAGTCAGGCCGCTCGCCGCTATCGGCCAGTTTGTCCTTATTCACGATCAACACGCGGGCCCGGGCCGCAAAGCCGTACCAGAGTCCCTCCGGCGAGCGATAGTTCGCGGGAAACTTCTCCGCCTGCGGCAGCTTGTACGGCTGCAAGAGGCCGAGCTTCTCCAGCCGCAGCGTGTGGAGAATCTCGTTGTTCCAGAACACGTCGCACCGCGGCCGATTCTCCTCCTGGACGATCGCATTCACGAGGCCGACGGTCTTCGTTGATTCCACATCAAACTTCGGCTGCACATCGACGCCGCTGGCCTGCTCGAAATCCAGGAAGATCGGCTCCGAGAACTCCCGGTCCAAGGCCGTATAGACGACGACTTCCGACGGACTAGCGGACCAACAGCCGCACACCGAAAGCGCCAACGCCACGAGGAAAGGGGTCGGGGTGGTTTTTCGCCCAGGAGGTCTCGCCATGTCGCTAAATCCATGGCCGAAAAACCTCCCCGACCCCTGGGCGTCAGTTTCGATAATTCGCATGGCACTTCTTGCACGACTTGTCGAGCGATTGAGAATGTTCGTCGGCGGCGGCGAGGTTGTTTGCCTTGAGGGCTGTTTCGAGTTCGCCGGCTGCGGCTGCCGCTCCTTCCATCCAGTCCTGGAGCTGCTGGTCGTAGCCTTCCGAGAGAATCCGCGCCGTCTCGACCAACCCTTCTTTCAGCAAAAGCGCCTCCTGTGCTGCCGCCAGGTCGGGATGACCGGCGAGCGGCCGCC
>JAHWKS010000563.1 GCA_019347795.1 Planctomycetota bacterium
CACGCCCGCCATGCCCAACTCGCTTCCCAACGCATCGCAGTCCGGCCGCATGTGGCTGGTTAAGACAAACCGCCGATGGGCTTGGACGACCTCAACGAAGCGGGGCCAGTTAACGGACATATCTTGGCGAGCGATGCTTTTTGGATGTGAACAGGCCCCACGATGGCAAGCAGCCGACCGCTTGTCAACCTGAGCGACTCGAGTAAGCAGCACATCATCCGAGGGTCGGCCTTGCCATCCGTGGGCCTGACTGGAATCGCCGCGCTTCGCCGACTACAGGTGATCGAGCGAATCGACCCAGCGGGCCAGCTCGTGCACTTCGTCGTCATTCAAGTACCGCGGTTGGGCGCCGAGGTCGTGGACCGTCACCGGGTAGCCCATCTCGCGGAGTTGCTCGGCCTGCTCTTTGACTCGCTCTTTGAGCTGCGAGCCGGCGGCGGTGGTGAAGTAGAGGGCCATACGCTCCAGCGGATCGTTCGCCGGGGGCGTGACGCGGGAGGGGATGGCGGCCTCCACTGCCGCAGCGCCCCGGATGACTTCGCGGTTGGCGAAGGCCGTCAAGAGCGCCATCGCGCCGCCGGCGTCGTGACCATGGACGACTACCCGCTGCGGATCGATCGCGTATCGGCCGGCGAGGTCGTCGAACGCCTTGCGGATAAACTCCACCTCGGTCGGCAGCCAGCGGGCCGGGTCGGCCGACTGCGGCGCCAGGAGGATCAAGTCGAAGTCCTCGCACGGCTGTTTCCATCGCTCGAGGAGAGCGTCTTTGTCGAAGGCGCCCGGCTTGTGCAGCCAGATCACCACGCCGTGCGGCGTCTGCGGATTGTACGTCGGCGGCACATAGGCGACGCAGTCGTTCGGCTCCTCGGGAAGCTTAATCGCGACTTCGCCCGTAACCGGGGCCTGCTCGGGCGCCTCGACCTCGCCGTGGGCCGGCGGTAACTCGCCCGGGACCTCCTCCGGCAACTTCGCGAGCGTGACTTCGGTTTCCTTCTCCTCGTCCTCGTCAACGAAGCCGATCTTCACCTTGGCGCCGGGCTCGAGGTTGGCGAACTTTTCACGCAGCGCGGCGGCGTCGGCGATCTCCTCACCGTCCAGGGAAACGAGGCGGTCTCCCTCCACGATGCCCACTTCCGCCGCGGGGCTGGCGGGGTAGACGTAACGGACCGCGACTCCCTTCTCATCGCCGGCTTCCCGCATCGGCAGCACGCCGAGGAACGGATGCACGTACGGCTCCAGCTTCGCCGCCAGCACCGCCTCGGTTTCGACCCGCTCGTCGCCGCGCTTCACGACAAGCTCCAGCGTATCGCCGGCGTACTTCCGCCCGATGACGTGTTTAAGCTGCACGTGCCGCACGATCGGCCGACCGCCGGCCTCGACGATTTCGTCGTCCACCTTCAGCCCCGCTTCGGCCGCGGGCGACTTCGGCTGCACGGCGCCGATGATCACCGGGTCGGCGAACTGGTCTTTGCCTTTGATCGAAACACCCAGAATGCCGGGGTGCAGATCTTCGCCCGCCTTCAACTGCTCCAGCCGCGGCAGAAGATCGGTCACAGGGACGGCGAAGCCGATGCCCGAGTCGTACCACTCGGCGCCGGCCACCTCACCCTGCTGCTGCGGCGAGAGCGGCGCCAGGACGCCCAGCACCCGGCCGCGGATGTCGATCAGCGGTCCGCCGTAGTTCACCGGCGACACGCGAGCGTCGGTCTGAATCGCCTTGCCCCAGATGCGGTTGGCGGCGCTCAAGACGCCCGTGGAGACGTTCGGCTGATCCGACTGAAAGGCCCGGCCGACGGCGATCGTCCACTGGCCGACCTGCATCTCTTCCCGGGGGACGAATTCCGGAACCGGAAGCGGCGCCTCGGCGTTCACCTTGAGCAGCACGAGCATGCGGCTTTCATCGCGGGCGACGATTTCCGCCGCGGCCCGCTCGCCGCCGGGAAGCGAGACGAGGATCGACGTCGGCTTCTGGATGAAGTTGAACGCGCTGGAGAGGATGTAGCCGTCTTCGGAGACGACCAGGCCCGTGGTCGGGCCGCTCCCCACGAGCACCTCGCCGACGCGCTCCAGGCCGCCGAGGGTTTCGATCTGCACGACCGACGGCGCCACACGGTCCACGGCGGCGCGGAAGCCCTGCTCTTCCAGGAGGTTGACGTCGTCCTGGGCGATTGAAAGTCGCCAGTCGCAGCATGACGCGACTAGTACGACAGCGAGGAATTGTAGCGGTTTCATCGTTTGAACTTCCGGAGGCTGTTAGCCTCCGGCTATTGGTGATTCGATGCGATCGAGGCTCACTGCGGCTGCCCCACGCGGCCGCCGAGCGTTACGTCGATTAACTGCTGTCCGCGCTGCACGGTGAGGCGGACCTGGTCGTCGCGGTCCAGCAGCGAAAGCTCGTTCTGCAGCGCCTCCAGCGAGGGGACGATGCGATTGTTCACGAACAGGATCAGGTCGTCCGGCTGCAGTCCCGCCTCTTCGGCCGGCGTGCCGGCACGCACCGCGTCGATGAACGGCGGCGTCTTGGGAAGCACCGCGGGGACGGGGATAATCCCCAAGCGCGAAAGCGTGAGCGGATCGAGCGGCCGGCGAATGTTTTCATCGTCGCCGCGCGGGCGGACTTTGCCCGCCATGATGTCGTCCACCACGCCGACCAGCTCCGGCGCCGGCACGGCGTAGTTAAGCCAGGTGCTGGAGAGCTCGTTCTTCAGCTCCTTGCCGAGCATCGCCAGGAGGCGGCCTTCACGATCGGTGAGCGCTCCGCCCGCGGCGCCGGGGTTGTTCGTCATCGCATCGACCACGTAGATGGGGCCGCTATAGGGCGTCTCGAACGCGCCGCGCCGTCCGGTCAGTTCCGTCTTCGCCGAGACGATCCCCTTCTGCACGCTGGCCGGCTCATCGCCGGTGGCCACGCCGTAGAGGTTTGAGAACGCGAGCACGCGATCTCCCACAATCGCTTCGGCCGCGGTCCCAATGTCGAAGTGCGGCAGCTCCGTCGCCTCGATCTTCAGCACCGCAATTTCCAGCCGCGGATCGGCCCCGAGCAGCTCCGCTTGAAACTTGCGGCCGTCATCAAGGGTGACCGTGATGAAATCGGTATCGAGCACATAGCTCCACACCGTGAGCACGTGCCCGTCAGCCGAGATCAAGAACCCGCTCTGGTACGACTCCAGTTGCCGAAAGCCCCCGGCGCCGTAAATCTTGACCATCTTCGGCTGCACATCCGCAATCACATCGGCCAGTGACGGGCCGGCGAGGGCGGGCTGGGGAGACGCCGCAACGAGAGTCGCCATTCCCATTAACAAAAGCAGGGGGAGATGAGTCATTATGTTTCCCTTGGCGTGCATGTCTCAGCCGTGGACGGCGGCGTGCTGTTTGGATCAGAAAGTATTCTCGATTTGCTGAACTGATCGAAATGGCCAGGTCAAATTGCGTGGTTGCTGGAAGTGGCAAGAACTCCTTCGCCGCTGTTTCGCCGGTATAAGCCTCTATTTGCTCTCGCAGTTTTGCAATTTCGTCGAGCGGCCCCTCCGCCATCACAGCAAACCATTGTTCGCTCTTCGGTCTGACTTCCTGACGCAGAGCCCTCAGCGCGCGATACATCCGCCCGAGCTGCTCGACGGCTTGGTCGAGTTGTTCGTCATTTTCGATCATAGGGAACCATCGACGATAACTTCCTCCACAAAGTTGGTGGCCTTCGCTTCCCCGATGAACTCTCGTAGCTTGGTGAACAGGGGCGGACGGCAATCAGACGAACGGAACTGACCAAATAACGCTTCGAGTTCTTCCATAGTCGCAACATGCACACCGGGCGGTAAATATCCTTCATCGTCCAGCGCAGGTATGGACATCTCGACTGTAGGCCAGGGGTCACTTCGCATCAATCCGCCGCCGGCGCCGCGTCCTCGCCGCCCGCCGTCTTCGCTGCTTCTATGTCGATCACCGCATATTGCCCGTCGCCGTGGCGGACTTCCAGGCGGTGCGGGACCTGCCGGCCGGCCGCGTCGCGATACTCGTCCAGGTAGACCTCGCACGGATCGGCGTAGGCGTCGGGGAACATCTCCAGGGCGATCAGGCGCCCGGTGTCGGGCTCAAAGTAAAAGTTCGTCTCGGAGTCTTTGTAGACGCCGACCAGCACGTCGTACATCTTCTCGCGGCCGGGGATCGGCGCTGTCCCTTGATAGTACACGGCGCCGTACTGCGACGGGCCGTACACCAAGAGGCGCCGCCAGAGGTGCAGGGCCACGAGCAGACCGCCGCTCTCCGGCGGAACAAGCTGCTCGCCGAAATCGCGTTCCAGATCCAGCCTCGCCTCGCCCCGCGGGAAGACGCCGCGCACTTCGTCCTCAGCGAGGTTGGCGGCGAACGGTCCGCCGCCCGCCAGGCTTCCTGTGAGTTCCCAGACGCCGCTAGCGTCCGAGAAGTCGCCGGCGGCGGTGAAGGCGTCCCACACGCGATCGCGGTTGAGCTGATTGTAGTAGTAGTTGGCGTACCCTTCACGCTCGACGTGATGCTTCGCCAACTCCTTGGGCGGAGGAGGCGGGGCGTGCGGGTCCGCCTTCGGCAGTGGGTCCTGGCCCGGCTGAATCTTCCGCGGCTCGTCCTCCTCCGGC
>JAHWKS010000564.1 GCA_019347795.1 Planctomycetota bacterium
TCGACCAGGTCGACCAGCGTTTCCCCGAGCTGCCCGGTGCGGAGGGCCGCCCGCACCAGACCTTGCAGATAAGCCGGAAAACGCGCCGCCGGGTCGCTCAGCACGTCTTCCAGCGAACGTCCTTGATCGAGGCC
The DNA here is from genome assembly GCA_019347795.1 of Planctomycetota bacterium. Classification (GTDB taxonomy): domain Bacteria; phylum Planctomycetota; class Planctomycetia; order Pirellulales; family Pirellulaceae; genus JAHWKS01. The sequence goes on from JAHWKS010000564.1 coordinate 135, forward strand.
GTCCGCCATCGCTCTCAAAGCTGCCGCCAGGCGCCCTCCGCTTTCCTCCGCCGCGGCCCGCAGCCCCGGCGCCAGCGGCAGTCCCGCCGCGCTCAGCTCGGCCACATACACCGCGAGCATCTCGGCGTCGGACTCGGCGAGCCGGCCGGAAGCGAAGTCAGCGGAGGGGCTGGTCTGCGACATGCCTTACGACGCCGCCATGGCGCGCATTAAGTGGAACACGGGAGCGAGGACCGTCAATCCGTAGATCAACACCGCCGTCCCGCCGATCGCCGCCGTGAGGATCAGCGGCAGGTACAGCGAGAGCCACTGGGCCATTTGATGCGCCTGGTGTCGATACGCCCGCGACAGATGATCCAGCGCCGAGACAAGCTGCTTCTCCGGGGCGCCGCCGCGCAATAGCCACGCCAACAGCGGCGGGAAGCCGGTCCGCTCGCCCGGCGGCGACTCGGCCTTTCCGCCGCGCTGGATCTGCTCCGCCATCCGCTTGGAGCTGGCGGCGAGACGGCGGTCGCCGGTCGCCTCTCCCGCTAGGGAGAGGGCCTCGGGCAGCGGCACGCGGTGTTCGATCAACAATCGCAACACATCGGCGAAGGACGCCATCCGCCCCGCCTTCGACATCCGGGCGAGCGTCGGCGCGAAGGCCAACGCGGAAAGGCGTCCCGATACCTGCGCACGCGCCGCCCGGCCGCTCCGCCACCACCAGACGGCGCCGAGCAGCACCACGATCACTGGCGCCCACGGCGCCCACAGGAACCCGTGTTCGCCAAGGGTCGCCACGCTTTCCATCGCATTGCGTCCCGAGACGTCCCAATCCCGATAGGCCTGCGCGACGACCGGCGCCCAGCGGCCGGCGAGAAGGGCGAATAGCACCACCGCCGTCAGCAGCACGAACACAGGATAGAGCATTGCCACCGCGACGACCCGCCTCATCTCGGCCGTGCGGCGGGTGGTGGCGGCCAAACCCTCCAACGCCGCCGACAAGTTTCCCGAGCGGACGCCCGCCAGCATCACCGCCCGGTAGAGCGGCGGGAAGCGATGGCTTTCATCGGCGATCACCGCTTCCAGCGTCTCGCCTTGCTCCAGGCGCCGGCCGATATCGCCGGCCATCGCTCCCAGCCGACCGGGCAGGTCGCGACGCAGGTCCAAAAGTCCGCGGTGCAGGGGAACTCCCGCGCGGGCCAGGGCGGCCATCTCTTCGTTCAGCGCGATGAACTGATCCAGCGAGAGCGAACGCGAGGCAGGCATGGACGCAGTCAATGACGAGATTCAAGGAAAACCGCTTCGGCGGCTATTCTACTCGTTCTCTCCGGTTTGCACATCTAAAAAACCAAAAACGCGCCGAATTTCCGCCGGACTGGTCAGCCCTTGCTCGACCGCCTCGCAGGCGCGGCGCCAGCGGGTCCTCATTCCGGCCTGGACCGCCAACGCTTCCAAGCGGGCGGAGTCATCGCGGGAAAGGATCGCCCGTCCCAGCTCGGTCGGTTGAGCGGTGAGCATTTCCGCCAGCACCAGCCGGCCGCGATAACCGAGGCCACGGCACTGTTCGCATCCGACGGCGGCGCGGAACGTGGAAACCGGCAAGCCGAGCCGATCGGCGTCGTCGGTCGAAGGCCGGCTGCAACTGCACAGCCGCCGCACGAGCCGCTGGCAGACGATCGCCAGAATGCCGCTTCGCAGCAAGTACGGCTCGATCCCCATGTCCGAGAGCCGGCTGATCGCGCCGGCGGCGCTTCCCGCGTGAAACGTGGTGACGACCAGGTGTCCCGTCAGTGCGGCTTGAAAGACCGCTTCCGCCGTGGGACGATCGCGGATTTCGCCGACGAGGATCACCTCCGGGTCCTGCCGCATCAGCGACCGCAATCCCGTCGCCAAGGTGAAGTCGATCGAGCGGTTTACCTGCGACTGCGCCACGCCCGGCAGGGCCGCTTCGATCGGATCTTCGAGCGAAACGACGCTGCGGCCGCGTTCGGAGGTTCGCAGCACCTCGCGCAGACATGCATACGCGGTGGTCGTCTTGCCGCTCCCGGCGGGGCCGGCGATGATCACCGCGCCCGACGTTTCCGCCATCAGCCGCGCCAGCCCGTCGCGGATTTCCTCCGGCAATCCGAGGCTTTCCAGGTAGAGCAGCGTCTGCGGCGCGGCGAACAGCCGCACCACGGCCCGCTCTCCGTGCAGCGTGGGAAAGGTGCTCACGCGCATCTCCACCTCATCGCCGCCGCTGCGGATGCGGCCTTCCTGCGGGATGTCGGTGCGATAGGTGAGCAGCTCCGCGAGCACCTTCAGCCGCGCGACCATGCTCGACGACTCCCCCGCGGAAAACCGACCCAGCGACTGCAGCACGCCGTCCACCCGCCACCGGACCTCCAGAGCATCCTGGGCAGGCTGCAAATGAACGTCGCTGGCGCCCGCCGCCCGCGCCGCCGCCAGCAACCGCTCGACAAACTCCGCCGCGTAATCGGCCGCGGCGGGTTTGAGTGCGGCGAGCGTTTGCTGGATCTCTGTGTTGGGCATGTTGAGAAAGCACGACGAATAACGAATCAGGACGCGAGACCATTCTCAGCTTCAACGGCATGCGAGGCAAGCTGCAGGCGTTGACGTTGACACTCGGCAAGTGTCAACGTCAACAGTAGGTCCCGGCCGCCGGACGGCCGCCGGACGGGATCTGGAAGGTTCGGGTGAGTTTGACCGACGATCGAGGGTCCCGCCGCTCGCCGGGAGTCAACGGCAACTCCAAAAATTCCCCCCGGGTGAGGGCGCGCTACACGAGGCGTTGACGTTGACACTCGGCGAGTGTCAACGTCAACGGCGCCGGGCGAACGGGATGCATCTTCTCATCCCGGCCGCTTTTGGTCGCCTTCGCCCCGCCGCTGGGCGTCGCCGGAAATTTTTTTGCGTAGTAATCGTCGGCCGTAAGTCTTGTGTTTTCCGGTAGTTGCGATTCAGATTGTGTTTTGAAAACTCATTGATCGTATCAAAAACATTACGAATATATCACCAATACTCGAATATTTGGACATCTATACAGTATAATAAACGTCGGAGGAAATGAATCATTGCGCCTTCTACGGAGAATCTGGGGAAGAGTCTGCGCTTCCCATCTCCTTGTCTTTTCCTCCACGTTTCTCCGGTTCTCCTCTTTCTCCCGATATGTTCGGGTTTCTCGCGCCACGTTCCTGGCTGGCCGTCTTCCGCTCCACGCTCACAGGCAACGTCTGTCGGCCGACGACGGCGTCCAGGAGCCGCTGGCGAGGGGGCGCAAGCCCCGCGACAGCGAAACTACGCGCCGCTCGCCATCAGCGGCTCGCCGCTCGCCGCCGTTGACGTTGACACTCGCCGAGTGTCAACGTCAACGCCTCGTGTAACGCATCCTCACTCGGGGGAGTCGTCCGAGGCGTCGTGGTCCGCTCCCGCAACACAGATCGGGGGATGGCGATGGAACCCCTACGAACCAGCGTCCAGGTTCCCGACTGCGAGCGCTGACCGTTGACACTCGCCGAGTGTCAACGTCAACGCTTTCGACAACGAGAATGCGAGGAGCGACCGGCCAGGTCCATCCGGCGAGTACGGGCGCCGGCCGCCCCGCGGACCAAGGCTTTCTCCCAGGAGCGCTAGGACGAAAGCACGTAAGACGCAACCCTTCGCGTGACAATGAGCTAACCGACGGCTACAATTCCGCTTGCGCCAAATGGAGATCTGCGTGCTAGGCTGCAACCCTGCAGCCTACACTGGTCAGTTCAACGACAAAGTTCGGGAAGCAAAAGGACTGCCGTGAAAACAAAGATTCTCGGCATCATAGACTTGGTTCAATCCTTGGCGCTCCTCGTCGCGGGCGCAGCAACCCGTTGGTGGTCCGACCCGCTAATGCTGTGGCTTATTTGGCTAGTCGGCGAGGAGTATGCCCTTGGTGCAGAAAACGTCTATCGGGATCCAGGCGGTGGCCCACCGGCTCTAACCAACCCGGGCGCCATGATGCTTTGGACGATTCCCTTCTGGTTCCTTGGATTCGTGCAGCTTTCAGCGGCCGCAACATTGGCATGGCATGGCTATCGTTCCCTAACGACCCGCTCAAGTTGATGCGGCCGATCGTGGCGGGTATGGTGAAATCAGGCTCAATCCGGGCCGCACAACTTAGCGGGAGCGTTAGCCGGAATTCCGCATGGCGGGCATACGAGCAATTCTGGCTGTTCGCGTCGCCGTTTCCGTGATCTGCCTGGTCACATGCGCCCTGCTAGCCTGGTTGTGGGTGCGCAGCTTTACATACAGCGAAGGAGTATTGTCCGGGCGACAGACGCCAAATCCTTCGGCCTTTGGTCCGGTGTCGGGCGCATAGTCCTCACACTGCATCCGCGACCTGGGGGCGAAGTGGGCGTCCATTACCAGGGGCCTTGGGGCCAGAGCGGCCGATGGCGAGACACGCGGCAGCGGGTAGACCGGGCGACCCCGACGTTGCTCGGGTTCGGGGCCGG
>JAHWKS010000565.1 GCA_019347795.1 Planctomycetota bacterium
CCCGTAGCGATAGCGTAGCCGCACCAGGGCGAATTCGATAACCGGCGCGTACTGCGGAACGACGCTTGGATGGAGGTCGCTCTTCGTCGTCGGAGACAACTTGATGCCGTGCTTTGCATAGCGACCGGGATTCTTGCGAATATTGATTAACCGGCGATTCAAGATACTTGCCGGCGCGTCAAGGCCGAGTTCGCGACAACGCTTCGCAAACTTCTGCTGAAGCGCTGGATTCCAAAGAATGGCGTCGGGGGAAGCGCCGTCGCGTACCTGCTCGAAGGCTTGGCAGATTACGCGATCGTGGTCATACGTGAAGCGGTCTGTATGGCCGGCGTCGGCAGAGAGCGACGACGACCGCAACGATTCCGCGACGACTTCCAGCGCGCCGAAGCCTCCAAATCGAGCCGGTTTAACAGGCCGCATTTTGCTTCCCAATGCCCGGCCGATTGCAAATTGGTTTAAGTTGCTCATGAATGGCTCCTCTAAGTGCATCGCGTCGTCAGTGTGTTCGGCCGACAAGGGGTTCGCGAGCGGCGGCTTCTTCGCTGGGCATGTTGAGCGATTTTGCGGCGGCGACGGCCCGGCGCCACTGTCGGATGGCGCGGCGGGGGCGGTTTCGAAGACGATAGCTGGCGCCGCGATAGAGATGGAGGGTGGGGCGGCCGATGGGGTAGACCCGGGCGTAGCGACGCAGGCCGCGCAGCGATTGCGACGTGAGCTGGGCGGAATCGGCCGCGGATGAGGCGGGGCCGTGCTCCCACAGCCAGAGACTTGCTCGGGCGAAATTCGCATAGCCGGCCAGGGAGTAATGTCCCGTGGGGGCGCCGATCTCGTCCGCGAGGCGCAATCCCGCCACAATGGCCTCACGTGCGGCATTCGCGTCTTCTCGCATCGTGTGCACCCACGCCAGCAGACCCCAGGTCCCCAGTTGCGAGATTCGATCAACGTTGCGGGTGTAAAGCTCGTTGGCGAGCGTGAGTTGCTTGATCGCTCTTTCGGCGGCGCCGGCCTCCGCGAGACGAAGCAACCCTTCGGAGCTTCCATTCAGGCCCCATGCGTGCTGCAGCTCGTCGCCGCGAGCGGCGGCCGTCTCACGAAGCTTGTCCCATGCCTCAAATCCCCGCTTGATCTGTCCGCAGTAATAGGCGCCCTGGCCGAGGGTGGCCATGTTCTCGCCCCAGCGGCGCCAATCGCCCAAGCGCCGGCACAGCTCCGCCGCCTCCGCCAGGTCGTCCAGAACGTCGGCCGCCTTGCCGACTCCCAGAGCATAGAGGCCCGTCACCTCCAGCACCCAGGCGAGTGTGGCGGGATCGTCTGCTTCGCGTGCAATCGTTTTGGCGCGATGCGCGTACCGCCGGGCGAGCGGGTGCAAATGCGCGAAGCTGGCGGAGATGCAGTTGTTGGCGTACGCCTTCGCCAACTCCGCCGAGGGACCGGCCGCCTGCGCGAACCGCAGGTTCGCCAGGAGGGCATGCACCAGCGGCAACTTGTCGTTGGACAGGTAGTAAATCTCGGCAAGCGACTCGTACGCCCGCGCGCACTCGAGGTTGCGCTGATGCTCCTCGACGGCGCGTCTCGGCGACCGCGCGCCAAACACCGCTTGTGCTGCGGCATGTGCCGCCAATCGAAGGACAGTTCCGACGCGCGTCCGCGGCGCCGGATGACCGTGCCGCGTGAGCGACGTCAGCAGATGCGACCGGCTCTCGCTCAGGCGCCCCAGCCCCAGGTACGCCTCGCCGAGGCGTTGCTCCCACCTCGCCAGCCGCCCGGCTGACGTTTTCAGGCCCGCGGCGTCGTCCAAATGCAGCGCTTCGCGATAGAAGTTGATCGCCTCCTGATAGGCGCCGCCGTCGAGGGCGAACTGCCCGGCCTTCTCCAAGTACTCGACGGCGCGCTCCGGACGGCCCGCGCTCCGCCAGTGGTAAGCCAGCATGCCGTAGTCCTGCGGCGCCAGCGGCTGCTCGGCCGACTCCCGCCAGCGGGCCACCTCCCGGTGAAGCTCCTCCCGCTGGTGAAACAGCAGCAGTTGATAGGCCGCCTCCCGTGCGATGACGCTGCGAAACAAGTACGTCAGGTCCGGCTCGGGCACTTCGACGGCGATGATCTGCGTCCGCAAGGCCGAGCCGAGATGATCCCGCAGTCGCGGCCGGTCCGGCGCCACAGGGTACACCGCGTAGAGCGTGCGAAAGGGAAACCGCCGGCCGATGACGCTGGCCACCTTCACCGTCAGTTGCTCCGGCGGCGCCAACCGATCCAGCCGGCTGGTCACGGCCCCGTGCAGCGTCTCGGGAAGCTCGAGCTGCTCGATCGGCGTATCACGCTCCGTGAGACGGCACATTCCTTCGGTGATCTCCAACTGGCCCGAGTCCCGCAGCGCCAGCGCCAACTCCTCGACAAAAAGGGGATTGCCTTCCGCCCGGCGATGGAGCAAATCGACCGCTCGCTGCGGCAGCGACATGCAGCCCAACCGGCGGCACGCTAAGGTCGTTGCCTCATCGGGCGCCAGCGGCGCGAGCTGAAGCGACGTTGTCTGCGGCGACGCGTGCACTCTCGCCAGCGACGCCGGCTGCGGGGCCGTGGTGAGCCGCTGCGCCAGAACCAGGAGCAGCGGCCCGGCGGTCCCCGAGACGACCTCGGCCAATTCAGCCGATGCGGAGTCCAGGCAATGCACGTCATCCAGCACAATCGTCACCGGCCGGCGCCGGGCCTCCGCCTCTAAGAGCGCCGCGAGCAGCCGGCGCAGGTTTTCGCCTCGCACGCGCCCGCTCATGTGCGTGGTGAGGTTGTTGTCTCCCACTTCGATAGGAAGCACGGCCCGCACCAGCGGCGCCCAGTCGGCCAGCTCGGGCGCATCTCGCATGCGGGCGGCGATGCGCTGCTGCACTTCGGCGGCCGTCGTCGTCGTATCGATCTCGAACAGCCGCTGGAACACCGGCCGCCATGCGAAGTAGAGCGTCGCCATCTCCAGCGCATCCCCTTGGCCGGCGAGCACGGCGATGTTCTGCTGCTCCACGCGATGGCGCCACTCCTCCAGCAGCCGCGTCTTGCCGACCCCTGGCTCGCCTTCGATCATCACCACGCGCGCAGTATTGGCGGCGACGGCCAGCTCCAGTTCGCGAGACAACATCGACAGTTCTTCCGCGCGGCCGATCAACTCCGCCCGGTCGCTCGCGGCGCGTCCGCGAGGCGCGGCGGGGCGAAACACCGCCAGCGGGGCGGACCTGCCTTTGAGCATCACGTCGGGGAGCGACTCGAAATCGAAGCGCCGCTCGGCCGCCTGCCGCGTGGCGTCGTCGCAGAGGATGTCCCCCACGGCGGTTTGCATGAGCCGCGCCGCGCGGTTGACCACGTCGCCCAGCAGCGTGTATTCCCGGCGTCGCGGTCCGCCGAGCGCTCCGCAGAACACGCGGCCGGTGGAGATCCCCAACGAGCAGTCCAGCCCCAATTCGCGGAGCCGCCCTTGCATGGCCAGGGCCGCCGCCACGCCGCGCCGCGGGTCGTCTTCATGGGAGAGCGGCGGCAAGCCGAACGCCGCCAACAGCGCCGTTCCTTTGTCGTCGACGTTCAGCTTGTTCATGGCGCCTTCGTAGCGATACAGCTCTTGCTGGAGATACTGCATCACCTGCTGAGCGTGGGCCAGCGGCGTGGCGTAATTCAGCTCGGGCAGGCTGACAAACAGCACCGTCGCCACGCGCAGCTCGCCCAGCCACCGGCCGTGTCCCGCAGAGAGCCGATCGATGACCGCGGCCGGGATGTACGAGCGAAGCCCTTCGCCCATTTCCTCGCAAATGGCGATCGGCGCCGCGGGTTGAGATTGCGGGCGCCGCGGCCCCTCCTCCAACAGCATGACTCCGCCCGTCTGCGCCGCACCGCGGAAGTCGCCCTGCAAAAACTTCCACGCTTGGAGGCTGGCGGCGGTCTCGCCGGCGCCGGTCTGCCGCAGCGCGGCGAAAGCCTGCTGAAAGGCGACGCCGGAGATGAGATAGTCCCAGCGATCGAGAAATCCCCCCACGTGCAGCGCTACGAGCGAGCCGGCGCCGAGTCCGATCTTCATCGAGAGCATATGTTCGCCGGCTTCCGCGCCAGACACGACCTCCTGGAGGTTCAGCGCACAAGCCGCAGCCTGCCGGACGGGCAGCGAAATGTCATCCCCGGCCGCTCCGGTCCATATTACCAGCAGCGCATCGCCGGCGAAGCGGGCCACGTCGCCGCCATGCGCCTCGATGCACTCGATCGCCCGGCCGAAAAACTCGTCCAGGACTCCCGTCAACCGCTCGGCGCCGACGGCGCCTTCCTCGGCAAGCTTCTCCGCCAGCGTGGTGAAGCCCGAAACGTCGGCCACCAGCGCCGCCCCCTGCCATCGCTCCGCCAGCGGCGCCGTCAGCGGCCGCGGATCAGCCGCCAACCGCCGCCGAATGAACTCCGGCGTAAACGGCGCAAGCTGGCCGGCGAGCGAAGGAGCGTCCATGTCCTGAGTTTATGCGATTCCCTTTGCCTCGCGTGAAGCTAAGGACCGTTCGAGAAACTAATGTCCTAACCTTCCCCTGTGTGGGGAGGTCGGACGCGGTAGCGGCCGGGTGGGGCGGGGTAAGCTC
>JAHWKS010000566.1 GCA_019347795.1 Planctomycetota bacterium
CTTCCGATCTTGGAGGCGAGGATTCGCTCGTACGAGCTGGCGGCGCGGATGCAGCTTGCGGCGCCGGAGGCCCTCGACATTTCGCAAGAGCCCAAGCACATCCTCAAGATGTACGGCCTCGACCACGGCCGCACCGCGTTCGACAACGAGATCAACGAGGTCGAAGAAACCGACTACTTCGGCCGCAAGTGTCTCGCGGCCCGGCGCCTCTTGGAGCGCGGCGTCCGCTTCGTGCAGATCTGGTCGGGGAACGACAACGGCTTTCCCCGCCGCAACTGGGACTCGCACGAAGACATCGCCCGCGATCATCGCCCTTTAGCTTTGGGAATGGCCCGCGGCGCCTCGGCCCTCATCAAGGACCTTCGACAGCGCGGAATGCTGGACGACACGCTGATTCTCTGGACCACCGAGTTCGGCCGGCTCCCATCCACGCAAGGCAAGACCGGACGCGATCACAACCCGTACGTCTTCACCAACTGGCTGTGCGGCGGCGGGATTCGCGGCGGCGTCAGCTACGGTCCCTCGGACCAATGGGGCTACAAGCCGCTGGACCGCGAGCATCCCACGCAGGTATACGACGTCCACGCCACGGCGCTGCACCTGTTGGGCATCGACCACACCCGCCTCACCGTCCGCCACAACGGCATCGACCGCCGCCTCACCGACGTCCACGGCCACGTGATCCGCGAGATTTGTGGGTAAAGCAAGCGACTCGTTATCGCCTTGCGTTGCCGGCGTGTACACTGGCGTGGGAGGCGCTTATGGTGCGAATCCAGTATACCGGCAATGCCCTTGGGCGGCGCTCAATCAATTTTTCGACGGAGCTTATTCCATGCCTAAAGCAATCTGGAACGGAGTGGTGCTGGCGGAGAGCGACGACACAATCGTCGTGGAAGGCAACCACTATTTTCCTCCGCAAGCCCTGCGGCGGGAGCACTTCCGCGATAGCGAAACCACGACCACCTGCCCGTGGAAGGGCGAAGCGCACTACTACACGCTCGAGGTGGACGGCCAATCCAACCCCGACGCCGCCTGGCATTACCCGCAGGCGAAGGAAGCCGCCAAGCACATCGAAGGCCGCGTCGCGTTCTGGAAAGGTGTCACGGTCGATCCCTAGTCGCGGCGAGCTGCGCGTCCGGCGCGGATGTTGCACGGTGGGGCATTAAGCACCTCCATGCCGGGGAGACACAGATGCCCAAAGCGACCAGGCAAGACATCGCCAAAGCCGTTCTCAAGTCGCACGGCCGCACGTACGCTGAGGAGGCGGGGATTCGGCTGAAGGATTCGCCGGCGCCGCTGTACCAGTTACTCAACCTTTCGCTGTTGTTGAGCGCCCGTATTGCGGCGAAGAACGCCGTGCAGGCGGCGCGGGCGCTGGTGGACGCGAAGCTCACCACGCCGCGGAAGATGGCGGATGCGAGCTGGCAGGACCGCGTGGATGTGATCACCTGGCACGGCTACAAGCGCTACGACGAGCGCACTTCCACGATGCTCGGCGAAACGGCCGAGATGCTGCTGGATCGTTACGGCGGCGACCTCCGCAAGCTGCGCGAGGAGGCCGGCCGCGACGCGAAGTCGGTGCATCGCCTCCTGCAGCAGTTCAAAGGCGTCGGCAAGGTCGGCGCCGACATCTTTCTCCGCGAGGTGCAGGGGGTCTGGAAGGAAGCATTCCCCTACGCCGATGATCGCGTCGCGAAGGCCGCCAAGAAGCTCGGCCTTCCCAGCGACCCCAAAGCACTGGCGCGGCTGGCGAGCCGCAAAGAGTTCCCGCGACTGGTGGCCGGCGTGATCCGCGTCGATCTGACCAAGGCGCACAAGGAAGTGCAAGAGCAGGCCGCGGCGTAGGCGCTCTCAAGCTGAATGTTCGCGTGGCGGCGCAAGACGCTTATAATAGCAGGCTCCCCGGCCCGTACCCCCCTTGCCTGCAGCGTTATGTTCCCGTTACGCCTCATGACGGTTTGTCTTCTGTTGACCGTCCTGCTGTCACCCGCCGAGGCCGAGGCGCCCGTAGAGATTGCCGCGGCCATCAAGCGGCTTGGGGCGGATCGGTTCGCAGAGAGGCAGGCGGCGTCGGAGTTTCTCTGGCGGGCGGGAGACGCCGCGGTTCCCGCGCTCGAGGAGGCCGTGCGAAGCGGCGAGCCGGAGGTGCGGCTGCGGGCGGCGGCGATTCTCGATAATCTCCGCTACGGGCTGTACGCCGACACGCCGCCGGAAGTCGCTTCGCTGGTGCGGCGCTTTCGCCGCGGAGACCGGGAAACGCAGCGGGCCGTGCTGCACGCGCTCCTCAAGCGAGGCCGCATTCAGAACATGGTCACGCTGCTGCGAATTTCCGGCGACGAACGGCTGCAAAGCGAGTTTCTTCGCGAGGCGCCTTCGATCGTTCCGCAACTATTGGCGGAGGAGCGGTACGGCGACGCGGCGGAGCTGCTCGCCCTGGCCGCCGATCCCGATCGCCACTACGACCAGGCGCAGCGCAACTACGCCGCGTTTCTCTTGATGCGCGGCGGCCTGGACGAGAAGATCGCCGAGCTGCAAGCCGCCGGTCCGCCGGACGATCGAACGGCGAGATTGTTGGGACGCCTGCTGCTCGCTCAGGGCGACTTCAAGACGGCGCTGGCGATGGCCCGGAAGGCGAATGACAAATCGCTCGCCGCGGAGCTGCTCTTTCGCCTCGGCCGGTGGCAGGAGCTCGTCGAGGAAGACCACATCCCCGGCGATCAAGGCGTCGAGCGGCTTGGGTTCTCGGCCGCCTTCCACCAGTTGGCCGGCGATGACCGCGGCCGGGACGAGGCGCTGGCGGGCCTGGAAAAACTTGCCGGCGAGGATCCCGATGAGGTCTGGATGTGCGGCGAGGCCCTGATGATCGCCGGCGCCTGGGACCGCGCGGAGCGGCTCTTCGCCGAGCATTCGCCCACGCGGGCCTTCGACCTGCTTGCGTCGCAACTGCGGCTTGTCGAGGCGTTTCGCGTGATCGGCATCGACGAGCCGCGCACAGGCGCGGCCGCATGGTACGCCCGTCGGGCGCCGGCGCTCGTGAAGGGATCGAAGGAGAGCAAGGGTCACTTTTACCTCGGACTGGACGCCGCAACCGCCCTTTATCGCGTCGGGGAGCAGGAAGAGTCGCAGCGGCTCTTCGCGGAAATCGCGGACACGGCTCGCACAACTTCCGATCTGCCGATGCGGGCGGTGATTCAAGCAGAATTGAAACTGGGACTGCGGCACGTCGCCCGGCAGCGGCTGCTGGATACGATCTCGCTTCCCAACGTCGATCGCAAAGCCCTGGTGTCCACTTGGTTCCCGGAGCAGCGCCGCCTGACGGGCTTCTGGTGGGAGTGGCTGCACGGCCGGAATGACGAGGAATCGGAGCAAGACATTTTCGTTCGAGTCGAAAGGATCCTTCATGACGACCCGGCGCAGCGGATGTCGCCCGCCGAGTTTGAGACGCTGCTCGACGAAGCCGAGCGAAGCGTGTCCACGAAGGCGCCGGCGGAGCGGCGCGAGCCGCTGGAGATGCTGGGCGAAACCTGTTTGCTTCACAACGTCCGCGATCGCGCGCTGCAACTCTTTCAGCAGCGCGCCAACCTGGCGCCGCTGAAGATCGAGACCCCCTTCGGGTCGGAAGACTCGAGCCTCCGCGACGCCTTGATGCGCGTCGGTGATCTCCTTGCCGAGGATCAAAAATGGGAGGAAGCCGCGCAGTGGTATCGCCGCGCCGCGGAGGCCGATCCGCGACACCCGCTACCGCTCTATTTGGAAGGAGATTCGCTGGAGCGTGCTGGCCGGGCCGACGAGGGACGATCCCTCAAGGAGCGGGCGTCGCTGATTTGCCTGGGCGACGTCGAGCGGCGATCGCGGCTGGCCGAGGCGCTCGATGAGCGAGAGCAGCCTGAGGCGGCCTTGGAGCAATGGGACCTGGTGCTGCAGCTTGGCCCCTGGAATGCGTGGGAAGGTGGGCAGCCGTGGGCCGTCAGCCGGGCGTCGCGGCGAATGGGAAACCACCTCAGCCAGACCGCGCCGTTGGAGGCGGCCGAGCATTGGCGGCGATGGCTGATGTACCTGCTCAAGACGAACTCGGCGTTCCTGGAATTGGAGCACTACGCGCAGATTTCTCACCTCATCCACAAGACCCGCGCCCGCGGACTGGCCGAGTCCGGCGATTGGCCGGGCGCCGCGGCGGAAGCGAGACTGGCGCAGAAGGCGCTATCGGGGGACATCAACTTTCCGCTGGAGTTCGTGCCGATGCTGGACGAGTCTGGCCGCGCGGCCGAAGCCGACGAAGTGTTTCGCCGCCCGTTCGACGCCCATCGACGACTGCTCGAGCAGTTTCCCAACAGCGCCTGGCGCCACAACAACCTTGCCTGGCTGGCGGCCCGCTGCGATCGCGAGCCGGACGCGGCGCTGGAGCACGCGCAGCGAGCGGTGGAACTCTCGCCCGACAAAGCTTCCTACCTCGACACGCTGGCCGAAGTCCATTTCCGCCGCGGCGACGCAGCCGAAGCGGCGCGCCTCGCCCGCCGCTGCATCGAACTCGAGCCGGACAACGATTTCTTTCGCGAGCAGCTCGACCGGTTCGAGAGCGATCCCTGA
>JAHWKS010000567.1 GCA_019347795.1 Planctomycetota bacterium
ATCCTTACAAAATCAGCAACGTGGCGCTGTAGTATTAATGTCCAACAAATACGTCACGAATCGTCACGTAGCTCCTTGACCAGGTCCAGGCCGGGCTGCAAGTCGGGATCGCGACGAGGAAAGACAGGAAATCCATTCCGCATGATGACGCTATCTGTCGCGGTCGTCTCCGGACTGGACGCCAATTCCACAAACACTTCCACGCCTTCTGGCAAGCAGGCGCCATTCTTCAGTACAACTACGCCATGTCGAACTGTGCCGCGATACATGGGGTTACTCCTATCAACGATCCCTGGTTTCGTTTGATTGTATGACCGCCTATGCAAATTGTCGATCGCGCGATTGTGCAGGGCGCTGCTTTTGTTCACACGACACGAACAGGCGAGCCGCCTGTTCTACGGGGTGACGCGCTCTTGGAGGACGGTCATCTTAGGGTGGGCGAAGCCGGGGCGGGGGTTGCTTTGCAGCACCGGGTGGGCGTAGCGCACCGGGCGGCGCTCTTCGGGCGTGCGGAAGTTGTCTCCTTTCTGCAGGATCGGCCGCGACTCGGCCATCCGGCCGAAGGCCCGGTCGCCCGCGGCCTGGCAGGGAATCCAGTGGCCGCGGCCGGCGGCGTCCTCGAGGTAGAACTCCGGATAGCAATGGCCGGGGACCCACACGGTGCGGGCGGGAATGCCGTTCGCGCGGCACAGGGCGATGAACAACGACGTCAGCTCCTCGCAATCGCCCTCGCCGTCATTCAGCGCCGCCAGGGCGCCTTTCAACGCGCCTTCGCGGTATTGGACGTTCTCTCGCACCCAGTCGTAAACCGCGGTGGCGGCGTCCCAGCCGGATCCGCTGTCGGCGGAAAGCTGCTCCGCTAGCGAGCGAATCTCGCGGTGATCGCTTTCGATTTGCGGGCTGGGCGCCAGGTACGGCCGAAGCTCGCGTCCCGGTTTCGCCGGCGCCGTCCAGGATGCGGGATCGTGCGGCTCGTGAATCTCGCTCTTTGCGATTTCAAAGGTGACAACCGCCCGCGCCTCGTCGCCTCGAGCCAGCCGCGGAACTTCGATTACCATCTGCCGGGCGCCGTCGCCCAGATCGCGGTATCGCAGCCGGCGGATGTTGGGCGAGACGTCCTCCTCGACGACCTTCACCTGCTGCTCAGGCCAGGAGGTGGGAACCGGCGCCGCGGCCACGACCGCCAGCGCGGGTCCCTGCTCCGCCTCGACGACGATCCCGAACCGCCAACGCTCGACCTGCGGCTCGCCGATCCGTACCCCGCCGGAGTCATCGGCGAAGACCGCGGCGAAAGTCGCCCAAAACGTGCAGGCAGCGCAACCAACAGCCGTTTTCATCAATTTTTACCGTCTCGGTTGAACGCGACTCGGGTTTGTCCGACAATGTGCATCGCTTCTCCATTGTACTTCGCACCGCGAGCGGTATTCACCGGCATGAACCACGATGCGCCCGATTCGGCGGAACTGACGGAGGAGCAGAAGATATACCGCGAGGGACTGCGTCAGGCCCAGCAGCCCCCCGAGTCGCCGCTGGGAATTCTGCGGCATCTGGGGCCGGGCCTGATCGTGGCCGGCTCGATCGTCGGCTCGGGCGAGTTGATCGCCACCACCAAGACCGGCGCCGAGGCCGGCTTCTGGCTGTTGTGGCTGATCCTCATCGGCTGCGTCATCAAGGTCTTCGTTCAGGTGGAGTTCGGCCGGTACGCCATCTCGACCGGCACGACGACGCTTGCCGCCATGGACGAAGTTCCCGGCCCGCGGGTGAAAGGCCGCGGCAACTGGCTGGTGTGGTACTGGCTCCTCATGTTCCTGGCGAGCCTGGGCCAGCTCGGCGGGATCGTGGGAGGGGTGGGACAGGCCCTGGCCATCAGCGTGCCGCTGACGGACGACGGTCGAGAGTTCAACGCCTACGTGGACACGCAGACGCGACTGCCGGTCAAGCAGGCGGAGGTGAACCGTTATCAGATCCTGTACGCCGACGATCCCGCAAACGTCCAGGTTCAGGAAAGGCTGCGGACGCTGCGCCGGGAGCTGCAAGTGATCGAGGCCGACGTCGCCAAACTCCCGGCTGCGGTCCCCACCGCCTACGACGCACAACTTTGGGCCGCCATCATCGCGGTGATCACCGCCGCGGTGCTGATGATGGGACGTTACGGCTTCATCCAGTTTTTCGCGACGCTGATGGTGGCGGCGTTTACCTGCGTGACAGTGGTGAACGTGGCCATGCTTCAAGACAACGAAGCGTGGCGGATCACGAGCCGCGAGTTTCTCATGGGGCTGCAGTTCCGCCTCCCGCCGACGGATAACTGGAACACGGCCCTGGCGACGGCGCTGGCCACGTTCGGCATCATCGGCGTGGGCGCCAGCGAGTTGGTGGTCTATCCCTATTGGTGCTTGGAGAAAGGCTACGCCCGCTACACGGGGCCGCGGAATGAAACCAAGGCCTGGGCCAACCGCGCCGACGGCTGGCTGCGCGTGATGCGGTGGGATGCGTGGCTCTCGATGGTCGTGTACACCTTCGCCACCGTGGCTTTTTACCTGCTGGGCGCGTCCATCCTGGGCCGCACGGGGCTGAATCCAGGAAAGTCGGATATGATCCGCACGTTGTCTGAAATGTACGTGCCGGTGTTCGGCGAAATTGCCCAGCCGTTGTTCTTATTCGGCGCGTTCGCGGTGCTGTACTCGACGTACTTTGTGGCCAACGCCAGCCACGCCCGCACGTTCTCCGACGCGCTGCGGGTGCTGGGAATGGGCGCCACGACCGAGCACGGGCACCGGCGGCTGGTGACCCTGTTCAGCGGCGTTTTTCCTTTGGTGTGCCTGTTGTTCTTCGTGCTCTTTTCGCTGGTGTACGAGGAAGACCCGGCGGCGATGGTGCTGATCTCGGGCGTCACCCAGGCGGTGATGCTGCCGATGCTGGCCGGCGCCGCGCTTTACTTCCGCTATCATCGCATCGATCGACGCATCGCCCCCGGGCGCCTTTGGGACATTTTCCTGTGGCTCTCCGCCGGCGGGATGCTCATCGCCGGCGCCTGGGCGCTGTGGACGCACCTGGCGAAAGTCATCGGGGCCTCGTAGCACGGGTTCCGAAGATTGCGCCGCATCATTTCGTCGCCGTTTGCTCGAATGTCGCTTCTTCGTTTGGATAACCTGCCGCCGCGGACGACGCGCGGGACGTTGGTGCGGCTGTTGACGGTGGTGGGCGAGCTGGAGAAGGAGCAGATCGGCAAAATTGAGCTTCGCGGAAGGAATGCGACGATCGAAGTCCCAGCGCGGCGGTTGATCAAGATCGTCGCGGCGTTGGACGGCGTGCTGCTGGATAACCGCCATATTCGGGCAGCCGCCGAGGGAGCGATGGAGGGGGCGCGGGAGGATGATCACTTCGCCCGCATGATCCGCCTCTTGGAGATGGAGGCGGATGAGGAAGCCCGGCAGGCGCTGGAGCGAGTGCGCCGGCTGGGACCGGAGGAAGCCGAGAAGGCCGGAAACTCGCTGGTCGATCTGGCGCTCCGCGACGAGCACGCCGGGCTGGGCGGACGGGTGTTGTTCGTGCTCGGGAAGCCGGGCGAAAAGCCGCTGCCGTGGACGCGGTTGGGGATCGGCTCGCCGGTGTTGCTATCGCCAGGAACAGGAGGCGGCGCCGGCTGGCGGGGCGTGATCAGCCATCGCGATGAAAGAATCGTGGAGGTCGCGCTCGATCAGGCGCCGGAGATCGAGGATGAGCGGCCGATCTTTCGCGTCGATCTGTCGAACGACGAAGTCGCCCGGCGGCGGCAGCGGCAGGCGATGGAGCGGGCGCGGTCCGCCGCGGGAGACCGCCTCGCGCATCTCCGCGAGATTCTCCTCGGTGAGAAGCCGCCCGAGTTCGCAGCGTCTGAGAAATCGCATTCCGAGCCGTTTGATCCGTCGCTCAACGAGTCGCAACTGGCGGCGGTGCGGCACGCCTTGGCCGCGCATGACGCGGCGGTGATTCACGGTCCGCCGGGGACGGGCAAGACGACGACGGTGGTGGAGCTGATCCGGCAGGCGGTCGCCCGCGGCGAGAAAGTGCTGGCGTGCGCCCCCAGCAATCTCGGGGTCGATAACATCTTCGAGCGGCTGCTGGCGGCGGGCGTGCGGGCGGTGCGGCTGGGACATCCCGCCCGGGTCCTGCCGGCGCTGCGGCAGAACACGCTCGATCTGATGGTCGAGGCGCATCCCGACATCCGCCTGGCGCGGCGGCTCGTGCGGGAAGCCTTCGCCCTGAGGGACAAGGCAGATCGATATACGCGGGCCAGGCCCGCCCCCGGGGCCCGGCGGGAGATGCGGGCCGAGGCGCGAGCGCTGCTCGATGACGCCCGCCGATTGGAGGCCCAGGTCGTCGCGCAGGTGCTCGATTCCGCCTCGGTGCTCTGCGCCACGACGACCGGCATCGACAGCGAGATCCTCGGCCAGCGAACCTTCGACCTGGCGGTGATCGATGAAGCCTGTCAATCGACTGAGCCCGGCTGCTGGATTCCGATGCTGCGATGCGACCGCCTGGTGCTCGCGGGCGATCATTATCAACTGCCGCCGACGGTGGTTTCGCTGGACGCGCAGCGCGAGGG
>JAHWKS010000568.1 GCA_019347795.1 Planctomycetota bacterium
CCGCTGCCGGAGTTGGACACGGCCCGGGCCGCTTTGCTCCGCGACCTGGAGAGCAACGGGCGTTTGGCGGACACGCTGGTGATGGTTTCCAGCGAGTTCGGCCGCACGCCCAAGATCAACACCGACGCCGGCCGCGACCACTGGCCGCAGGTGTTCAGCGTGATGCTGGCCGGCGGCGGTATCAAGGGCGGCATGATTTACGGCGCCTCGGACCCGACCGCCGCCGAGCCGGAGAACGATCCGGTGCTGCCGGCCGACCTAATGACCACGGTCTACCACCAGATGGGCATCGTGGCCGACAAGGAACTGATGGCCCCCGGCGATCGGCCGATCGAGATCGTGGACGGCGGCAAGCTGATTCGCCCGCTCATTTCCTAATGTCGCCTTTCGCTCCCCGAAAGAACGTCCTTTCGCGGCGCGGAAATAGCGGCGGAAGCAAACACTTAGGCGCCACTGCCGGACAAGCCGGCAGCGGCGCAGGTTACGACTTACGCCCGCCGGTCGGCGATTTCCTTCGCCGCCCTCAGCCTCACCTCGATGATTGTCATGCGCACGCTGCACCACTTCTCGCTTTTGGCTCTCGCCGGTTTTCTCGGCGCCGCGAGCATCGCCGCAACTGGATTCGCGGCTCAGCCTGCGTTGAGCGTGATTTCGCCGCAAGGCTTCCAGCGCGGAACCGAAGCCGAGGCCACGTTTTCCGGCAATCGGCTGGCCGACGTGCAGGAGTTGATGCTCTACTCGCCCGGCGTGGAGGTGGTCGCTATTGAAGAGCCGCAGGACAACCGCTTCAAGGCGAAGCTGAAAATCGCTCCCGATTGCCGGCTGGGCATCCACGCCGTGCGGGTGCGGACCGCCTCGGGCGTGAGCGACCTGATGACGTTCATGGTCGGACCGCTTCCGGAGGTGGCCGAGAAAGAGCCGAATAACGAGTTCGAGGCGCCCCAGGCGATCGAGATGGGCGTCACCGTGAGCGGCGTCGTGCAGAACGAGGATCAGGATTTTTACGTCATCGAGGCGAAGAAGGGTCAGCGGATCGTCGCCGAGTTGGAGGGCCTGCGGCAAGGCCGCACGTTCTTCGATCCGTATCTGGCGATCCTCGACGCCGAGCGGTTCGAGGTCGCCCGCAGCGATGACACCGCCCTGCTGTGGCAGGATCCGGTGTGCGGCGTGATCGCCCCCGAAGACGGCAAGTACGTCATCGAGGTGCGCGAAAGCTCCTTCGGCGGCAACGGCGCCTCGACCTACCGCCTGCACGTGGGAAGCTTTCCTCGTCCCAAGGCGGTCTATCCCGCCGGGGGCAAGCCGGGTCAGACGCTGGAGGTGACCTGGCTGGGCGATCCCGCCGGACCGCGGAACGAGACGATCACCATCCCCGCCGATGCGAAGGCGAATCACGACTTGTTCGCGCAGGACGATCAAGGGATGGCGCCTTCGCCGAACGTGATTCGCGTGGTCGATCTGGAGAACGCCCTCGAAGTGGAGCCGAACAACGACCGCGAGCACGCCACGCCGTTCACCGGTCCCGGCGCCGCCAACGGCATTATCCAGGAAGAGGGAGATGTCGATTATTTCAAATTTCCCGGCAAGAAGGGGCAGGCCTACGACGTGCGGGTTTACGCCCGCAGCCCGCTCCGCTCGCCGCTGGACTCGGTGCTGGTGGTCCGTCGCGCGAATGGCGGCGGGATCGGCAGCAATGACGACAGCGGCGGCCCCGACAGCTATCTCCGCTTCACCGCCCCCGAAGATGAAGACGTGCTGATCGAGGTTTCCGACCACCTCAAAAAGGGCGGCGAGAATTACGTCTATCGCGTCGAAGTGACTCCCGTCGTCCCGGAACTGACGATGGGCCTGCCCGAGAAGCAGCGGTACGTGGCCACCACGATGGCCGTGCCTCGCGGGAACCGGGCCGCTCTGTTGGTCTCCGCCTCGCGGGCGACCTTCGGCGGCGAGTTGAACGTGGCCATCGAAGGCATGCCCCAAGGCGTCGCCATCGAGACGCTGCCGATGGCCGGGAACCGCAGCGACGTGCCGGTGCTGTTCACCGCCGCTCCGGACGCTCCGCTGGCCGGCGCGTTGGCAGACGTGGTCGGCCGCACCACGGATCCGAACCTGCAGGTGGAAGGGCGTCTCAACCAGCGGACCATGCTGGTGCGCGGCCAGAATAACCGCGACGTGTGGGGGCATGACGCCGAGAGGATGGCGATGGCGGTCATCGACGAGGTCCCCTTCAAGATCGACGTCGTGCAGCCGCAAGTTCCGCTGGTGCGCAACGGCTCGATGGACCTGAAGGTGGTCGCCACGCGGAAGGAAGGCTTTACCGCTCCAATCGCCTTGCGGTTCCTTTACAACCCGCCGGGCGTCGGCTCATCCGGCTCGGTGCAGATTCCCGAGGGCCAGAACGAAGCCGCAATTCCGCTCACCGCCAACGGCAATGCGGAGATCAAGAATTGGAAGATCATTGTGCTGGGGACCGCCAACGTCGGCAACGGCTCAATCGAGGTCGCATCGCAGTTGGCCGACCTGAACGTCACCGACCGCTTTTTCGATTTCGAATTCGTCAAGGCCGCCGGCGAACAGGGACAGGACACAAGCGTCCTGGTCAACGTCACGAAGAAGCAGGACTGGGAAGGTCCGTGCAAGGTGGAGTTGGTCGGCCTGCCGCCGGGCGCCTCGACGGAGCCCGTCGAGATCACCAAGGACAGCGCATCGATCACGTTCAACGTCAAGCTTGCGGGAGACGCCCGCGTCGGCCGTCACAAGACGCTCGTGTGCCGGGCGGTGATCACGCAGAACAATGAGCCGATCATGCACACGCTCGGCGGCGGCGAACTGCGGATCGACAAGCCGCTTCCGCCGAAGGTCGCCGCCGCGCCGAAGCAAGAGGAGAAACCGCAGCCGAAACCCGCCGCAGAGCCGGAGAAAAAGGTCTTGAGCCGCCTGGAGCAGCTCCGCCTGCAGAAGGCCCAAGGCGGCGGCGAAGAATAGATGACAAATCAGCCGCGACGCGCTAGCGTCCGGTTTTAGAACCCTGGAAACTAAGTTGCGACGATTCGGAACCGGGAGCTAGCGCCCCGCGGCTGATGAGGATCAGCCCCAAATAGCATCCGGTTCTTCACGACTTGAACACACACTCGCCTGATATCGCGATGAAGGAGATTTCCGTGACTCGCCTCTTTTGGACTCCCCTGGCCGTCTTGACGATGGCGCTCTTGTGCGGCGCCGCGGGGCACGCTCAGTCGCCGATCACCGGCATCGCCGTGTATCCGCCCGACGTGAACCTCTCGTTCCAGCAGGACCGGCAGAAGTTCGTTGTCGTGGCGACGCGCGAGGACGGGGTGACAATGGACGTCACCTCGCAGGCGCAGGCCGCACTCAGCGATGCCGCCCTGGCCCGCATTGAGAATGCGACGCTCTACCCCACCGCCGACGGCCAGACCGCCCTCAACGTCGATTTCCAAGGGCACAAGGCCTCGATTCCCGTCACGGTCGCCAATGCAGCCGCCGCGCTCCCGGTGAGTTTCAAGACGGACGTAATGCCCGTGTTCATGCGGGCCGGCTGCAACACGGGAAGCTGCCACGGCGCGGCTCGCGGCAAAGACGGCTTCCGGCTCTCGCTGTTCGGCTTCGATCCCGACGGAGACTACTACCGCATCACGCGCGAGATGGGCGCCCGGCGGATCAACCTGGCTTTGCCCGAGTCGAGCCTCTTGATGGAGAAATCCAGCGGCGCCGTGCCGCATACCGGCGGCAAGCGATTCGATGCGGACTCCGAGTATTACACGACGCTGCTGAAGTGGCTCGAGGCCGGCGCCCCTGCCGACGCGGAGGCGCCGCCCAAGTGCGTCGAGGTGGAGGTCTTCCCGCCGAATGCGGTGCTCGAGGGCGCCGACGCCACGCAGCAGTTTATCGCCCGGGGCAAGTACGCCGACGGCAGCGATCGCGATCTCACGCACCTGGCTGTGTTCATGTCGAACAACGACAACTCCGCCCCCGTGAACGATGCGGGCCTGGTCACGGCCGCCAACCGCGGCGAGGCCTTCGTCATGGCCCGCTTCGATACGCACACGGTGGTCAGCCAGGTGATCGTGCTCCCGGCGAACATGCAATATGCGGCGCCGCCGATCACCGGCAACTACGTCGACCAGCACGTGGGGGCCAAGCTCAACAAGCTCCGCATTCTCCCGAGCGAGCTGTGCACGGATGAAGAGTTCCTCCGCCGCGTGACGATCGACATCACCGGAATGCTCCCCACCGAGGAGGAGTATCACCAGTTCATGGCCGACGCCTCGCCCGATAAACGGGCCACGCTGATCAACCGCCTGCTGGAGCGCAAAGAGTTCTCCGAGATCTGGGCGATGAAGTGGGCCGAGCTGCTGATGATCAAGTCCAGCAACCAGGTCAGCGGGAAGTCGGCCTTCCTCTACAACGCCTGGCTGACCGATAAGATCGCCAACAACGTGCCGCTCAATGAAATGGTCCGCGAGCTGCTCTCGGCCACCGGCGGAACGTTCACCGAGCCGGCCACCAACTACTATCAGATCGAAACCGACACACTGAAGATCAGCGAGAATGCCGCCCAGGTG
>JAHWKS010000569.1 GCA_019347795.1 Planctomycetota bacterium
GCGCCGGGACCGCGAGCAGGCGGTCGAAGAGGCGAATGGGATTGTTCGGCGGGTCGCCAAAGAACAGGACGTTCCGCTTGTCGATTACCACGCCGAGATCCTCCGGCTCCGACCGAACGGATCCTGGCAGGGCACGCTCGTCTCCGAGGACGGCGTCCATCCCACCGCCGGCGAGACGAACGTCTACACCCCCGAGAACCTGCGGAACAGCGGCTATGCCCTGCGAAACTGGCTGAACTTCCTTGCGGTCCGGGAGGTGTACTTCCACGTGCTGCATCCTCAATAGCGCTCTGCTGAATCGCCGGTCGTCGCCGAAACTCAGCGATGTCTGCTTTCACACGAGTGAACCTACTGCCCGGGAGATTTCACTATGTGGCGAACCTTTTCCACCGGCTGGCTCTGGCCTTTCATGCTTGTTGCCCCGGTGGCTACGCTCGCGGAGCCGTCTCGCCCCAACGTCGTACTATTTCTCGTGGACGACATGGGCTGGAGGGACTGCGGCGCATATGGCAGCCGCTATTACGAGACGCCCCAGATTGACCGGCTGGCCCGCGAGGGGATAAAGTTCACCGACGCCTACGCCGCCAATCCCCTGTGCTCACCGACGCGGGCGAGCATCCTCACCGGGAAATACCCGGCCAGGCTAGGGCTCACGTCGGCCGTGGGGCATCTGCCGCCGCTTCCCGAGGGTGCGCCGCGGTACCCGGAGAATACGCCGCCGGGCCGCCCGATCACCACGCCCGAGAGCCGCCGTTATCTTCCGCCCGCGGAGTACACGCTCGCCGAGGCCCTCCGCGACGCCGGCTACCGCACAGGCCACTTCGGCAAATGGCATCTGGGGCTGACTGAGCCGCACTGGCCCGAGCGGCAGGGGTACGACGTCGCGTGGCACGGCAAGCCGGATCCGGGGCCGCCCGGCCCCAACGGCTACTTCTCGCCGTACAGCTTTAAGGCGGGCACAATCACGCCGGGACCGGAGGGGGAGTACATTGTCGATCGGCTGACGGACGAAGCGATCCGGTTCATCGAAGAGAGTCACGAGCAAAGCCGCCCGTTCTTCGCCGCCGTCTGGCAGTACGGCGTACACGGCCCCTGGGACCACAAGGAGGAATATACGAAGCAGTTTGCCGACAAGCAGGACCCGCAGGGCCGGCAGGGAAATCCCGTGATGGCGTCCATGCTCAAGAGCGTCGATGAGAGCCTGGGGCGGATCGTCGCAAAAGCTGGACGAGCTAGGGCTGGCGGAGAACACCATCGTCCTGTTCACGTCGGACAACGGCGGCAATGTGCACAGCAACACCCGGGACGACCGCCCGCAAGGCGAACGTCAAGCCGGGACACCCGCAGTGGCGATCGCTCTCCAGCTATCGCAAGTATGCCGGATACCTGCCGCCGACGAACAATCATCCGCTGCGGGCGGGCAAGGGGACGCTCTACGAAGGCGGCGTCCGCGTGCCGCTGATTGTCAGGTGGCCGGGGCAGGTCCCCGCCGGCGCTGTGCCTTCGGAGATCGTCTCCTCGATCGACTTCTATCCCACACTCTTGGAAGTCCTGAAGATCCCGCAGAAAGAAAACATGCAGTTCGACGGGATCAGCCTGGCGGCGGTGCTGAATGACCCGTCAGCTCGGTTGGACCGGGAGGCGATGTTCAACTTCTTTCCTCACGGCGGCCCGTCCAAACCGCCGGGCGTGACGGTGCGTCAGGGGAATTGGAAATTGATCCGCTGGTTTGAGACGGGGCCGGACTATCCGTCGCTGCATGAGCTGTACGACCTCGAATCGGACCTGGGGGAGACGACGAATCTGGCGCAGCAGCATCCTGAACGCGTCAAAGAGCTGGACGCGTTGATCGACCGGTTTTTGAAGGACACGGGGGCGGCCGTCCCCAGGCCGAACCCCAGGTTCAAGATCGACCCGGTGCAGGGCTGGATCCCGAAGTCTTGCGACGCGATTGTCGCGGGCGACGTGCTTCGCGTCACCGGCGCTGGACGGCGTCCATTCCAGGCCACCACTCGGGTCCAAGGGACGGGTCCGCTGGAGCTTCGCGTCCGCCTCCGTAGTGCGGCGGGCGGAGAAGTCCTTGCCCAGTGGCGGAGATCAGACCAGGAGACATTCCCCGCGAGCGGCCAGACGGCGGCAACCATGCTTCAGGGCGGCGACTGGCAAGACGCCCGCCTGCGGCTGCACGAGAAGGGCGAGCTCGCGCACCTGCGGTTGTACCTCCCGGCGCAGGAGACGCCGGTGGAGGTGGACTGGATCGAACTATGGCGGATCGGCGAGCCGCCGACGCGGCTCAGGCAGTGGGATTTCCCCGTCCCGCAGCACGACGCCGAGCTCAGACATCGTGTCCTCCGGTCGTGCAGCCTACCGCTTTGCGGTTCTCGTCGCTTTAGAAGTACCGCTATTTCCTGAGAAAAAGTGCGAGCGTTCGCGACGATTTGCAAAGGTCGAGGGGGTATAATCTCTAAAATCTTTGGCGATCCGGGCCAAAATCCTAATTCCGGAGAGCGTTTCCCAAGCTGGATGTCGCGGGTTCGAATCCCGTCTCCCGCTCTTGATCAGGTTCCTTCTATTCTGTTGAAGTCCATGCGGGGTCGTCCGCGGCTGATTCCATGGGCTCGGCTTTGCCGAGGGTTGAGCAGACGAGGCTTGTTCGCCACTCGACGCCGAGCATCAGGCTATTGATCCCGGAGCCGATGCCCAGCATTCCGACGTTCTCCTCCGGCTCGACGAAGCCGCGCTCCAGGCCGATCGCCATGGTGACCGGCAGCGCGGCCGCGCCGGTGTTGCCCAGCCATTCCAGCGTCGCGTAATCGCGAGCCGGGTCGAGATCGAGCGACTCCAGCATCAGCTTGCGATGCGCGACCCCGACCTGATGGCAGAATGTTTTACCGAGCTGATCCGGCGACCATCCCGTCGCATCCAGAAACGCCTTGAACGTCTCCACCCCCGTGGCGATTCCCTCCTGCATGAGCCGCTCGGAGTCGGTGTCCATCAGCAGATCGTGGCCGCTCTGTTCGTAGCCCCCGCGACACAGGGTGTGTTGCTCCGAGTTCGCCCGGGCCACGGCGGCGGTGAGGCGATTGCCGGTGCGGCTCAACTCGCGGCGGACCAGCAGCATGCCGCAGCTCGCCGAGCCGATCGTGAGCGAGGCGACGGCGTTCTTCACTGTCCGCCGCGTGAGCGTGCGATCCTCGTTGAGCGCGGCGATGGTGCTCTCCACGAGCGTGCGACCGCACTCGGTCCCGACCACAAGCGCCGCCTCGATCTGCCCCAGCTCGATCATATTGGCCGCCTGCACGGCGCCGTTCAACAACCCGAGGCAGGCGTTGGAGACATCGTAGACGACGCACTCCCGCGGCAGTCCGAGCCGGTGATGGACGCTGCACGCGGTGGCCGGCTCCAGTTGATCTCGGCAGACGGAGCCGTGAATGAGGGCGCCGATCCGCCGCGGCTCGATGCCCGCGGCCCGGATCGCCTTCTCGCCGCTTTGCACGCTCACGTCGCCCGGCCGCACGCCGCGGGGAAAGAACCGCCGCTCGCGGATGCCGGTCATCAGCTCCAGCCGGCCTTCCGGCAATCGGAGGCGGTCGTAGAGCGGCGCCAACCGCTGCTCGATTTCGGAGGTCGAGACGACCTCCTCCGGCAGCGTATAGCCGAACGATTCCAGGCAGACGTGGCGATATTGCATCTCCGCAAGATACCGCAAAAGCGGCCGGCAGCGCAAGTCCCACCCGGCGTTTTGGATCCAGTGTTGGCGCACCGGTTGCACGCCATTGGGACGGGTGTATCGAACTTGCGGAATGAAAGACGTGACGGATGAGGGCTGCGGTCATCAACGCGTATGGATCGGCCGAGGTGCTGGAGGTGCGCGAGGTGGAGAAGCCGGCGCCCTCCGGCTCGCAAGTCTTGCTGCGCGTTTCTGCGGCGAGCGTGAACCCGGTGGATTGGAAGATCCGGAGCGGAATGCTGCGTCCGGTGTTTCCGCCGCGGTTTCCCTACATCCTCGGGAACGACGCGGCCGGGATTGTGGAAGCGGTGGGGCCCGGCGTGACGCGGTGGAAGGTCGGCGACGCCGTTTACTGCGGCGCCCGCGGCGGCGGCTATGCGGAGTATCTGGCGGTCGAGGAATCGAACTGCGCCCGCAAGCTGGAGCGATTGTCGTTTGAAGAGGCGGCGTCGATCCCCATCGCGGGGTTGACGGCGCTGCAGATGTTGCGGGACAAGGCCGAGGCCGCTCCCGGCGATCGCGTGCTGGTGAACGGCGCCTCCGGCGGCGTCGGGACCTTCGCCGTGCAGATCGCCGCCGCGATGGGCTGCGAGATCACCGGCGTCGCGGGCACGCGCAACCTCGACTTCGTCCGCGAGCTGGGCGCCGCCGGCGTCATCGACTACACGCGGGACGATTTCACGGAGCAGGACGCCCTGTACGACGTGATTCTCGATGTGGTTCCGAACAAGTCGTTCGCGAAGTGTCGCCGCCGGCTCACCGATCGCGGCGTCTACGTGGCCACCGTTCCCGGCCCGGCGACGGTCGCCTGGGATATCGGGACACGGGCGGGCAAGCTGGCG
>JAHWKS010000570.1 GCA_019347795.1 Planctomycetota bacterium
TCGCAAGACCGCCACCTCCGAAAAGCTGCAACTGGCGTAGACGTCGCTAGGCCGCCTTCGCAGCATCCGCCCCGGCGGAGCCGCGACCGCCGACCAGGTCGATGGGTCGGAATTCGGCATGGTCGAGGCCCAGGTCGATTAACAGCAGTCCGAATTGATCTGGAAGGCGATGGCCGCCATAAAAGCCGCCACCGCGCTGTTGCCCACGATGATCTCGCAGCAGATCGCCAAGAAGGATCTCTCCGCGGAGGTCCTCGAGAAGCAGAAGACGGAAGCGGAGGTGCGTCTCCGCCAGGCCCTCACGCGGCAGGAGCGCGGCGTGATGCTCAGCCCCGTAGACGGCGTGGTGCTGGAGCGGCTCGTCGATAATGAGCAGTTGTTGCCGGGCGGCGCCGAACTGCTGGAGATCGGCCGGCTGGAGGAGCTGGAGATCGAGGCCGAAGTGCTCAGCCAGGACGTGGTCCGCGTGGAGGAGGGGGATGAGGTGGAAATCTACGGCCCCGCCATCGGCGCCGCGCAGGGGGAAGGCGTTCGCGGCCGGGTAACGAAGATTCACCCGGAGGGATTCACGAAGCGGAGTTCACTCGGCGTGGATCAGCAGCGGGTGATCGTGGACGTGGAGTTCGACGACGAGGTGCTCGATGAAGTGCTCCGGCGCGGCGTGCGGGTCGGCTACCGCGTCCGGGTGCGCATCTTTACCGACGCGAAGAACAACGCCCGCCTCATCCCCCGCTCCGCCCTCTTCCGCGGCGCCGACGGCGGCTGGCGCGTCTACGAGGTGGTCGACGGCCGGGCCCGCCTCCAGCCCGTCCAGGTTGGCCTGATGAACGACGAGATCGTTGAGATCGCCGCGGGCCTGGATGACAAGAGCATCGTCATCCTCGCTCCCGAGAACTCCCTCACCGACGGCGCCGAGGTAAGCCCCATGCTCCGCAACGCCGCGGCGGTGAACGCAGGTTGATCGCGCGACTCCTCTGCGCCTCCGGCGAAAAGTTATTTGCCGGCGACTCAGGCCGCGCCGCACATCCCGAGGAAGACAGGTATTTCGTACTCGACATCCTTGGGAAGCGCTCTTCCAGCCGCGCCGTGCTGCAGCGTTACGCGGAGGGACAGCCGCGGGGGAGCGAGGTCACCTCGTTCCCCTACATGGTCGAGCAGGTGCGAGCCTCCGACCCCGCCCGAGCCGACATCCTCGAGCAGGGCTTGGCCAAAGAGCTGCTGGCCAAGCTGCAGCCCTCGATGCAATAGTGACGGCGGCGGCTACGCATCCAGCGCGAAGCCGTGTTGCTTGCGGTGGTGCGGGCCGTCGAAGCGTTTGGTTGTCTTGAAAAGCTCGTGGCGGCCGTCGGTCGCCACGTCTTTTACCTTCTTGCGGAGGGCGTCTTGCTCTTCGCGGCTCATCGGCTGGAAGTTGCGGCCGACGTCGAAGGCCTGCTTCAAGTCGCGCTCGTTCTGCAGTCCCACCACGAGGGAGGCCACCGGCTGCGAGAGCGCATAGCGAATGCAATCCGGCGCGGTGGCGATTCCCGCTGCCGGCAGACGGCCGTTCTGGCCGTCGGGGCTGCCCCCCAGGCTCTTCATGCCGAGGACGCCCACGCCTTTCTCCAGGCACACGGGAACGACTTCGCCCGCGAAGCTGCGGAAGTGGTAGTCGCAGATATTGATCGGCATCTGCGAAGACGCCCACTTGTACGGCTTTTCGAGCATCTTCAGATGGATCCGGGGGTCCTTGTGGCCCGTGAAGCCGATGTAGCGGACCTTCCCCGCCTTCTGCGCCTCGATGGCCGCGCGGATGCCGCCTTTGTCGAAGACCCAGTCGGGGTCGTTGTCGTAGACCATCTCATGGAACTGCCAGAGGTCGATTACGTCGGTCTGGAGGCGCCGCAGGCTGTCGTCGAGGTTCTTCAGCGCTCCTTGGTAATCCCGCTCGCAGATCTTGGTCATCAGGAAGACTTTGTTGCGGCGGTCCTTGATCGCCTTGCCCATCACCTCCTCCGAGTAGCCGTCGTGATAGTCCCAGGCGTTGTCGAAGAAAGTCATGCCGCCGTCGATGGCCTCGTGCATCAGGCGGATCGCCGCGGCTTCGCCCAACTCCTTCCCCGCGGCGCCGATATGCCATCCGCCCAGACAGAGGATCGACACCTTCTCGCCGGTGTCCCCCAGGGGGCGCGTCGGCAGTCCTTCGCCGTTGTCCTCCTGCTGGGCGAACAACGCCTCGGCCAGTGCGAGCGTGGCGCCCGCGGCGGCGCCGGTCTGCAAGAAACTGCGGCGGTTGGTGGATTCGGCCATGTGTGTTCCTCCGAGTGGAAGGGGGACGGACAGGCGAATCCATTGTAGCGAATCCCGCGCCGCGGTTAGAAACTTTCCTCGGCGTCGTTGCGAGCCGACGCGGCCTGCGCCTCGTCGCGGCTCAGGTACGCCTCTTGAACCAGCAGGCGGCGGACTTTGCGGACGAGGATGCGGCAGCCGTCGGCGCGGATTTCTTCGCCCCCGTGCGGCGGTTGTCCCAGACGCTCCACGATCCAGTCGTTGAGCGTGTGGATCGGCTTATCGCTGATCGGCGGGAGTTCAATCTCCGCCGTTTCCCGCAGTTGCTGCAGCGAGACGAAGCCGCCGGCGATCCAGCCGGGACCGGCGGGGACCAGGTGGGCCGGCAACCGGTCGAACTCGTCGTGAATCTCGCCCACCAGCTCCTCGACGATGTCTTCCAGCGTGACCATGCCGACGATCCGCTCCCCGTCCTTCACCACTGCGATGTGGTTCCGCTCGCGCATCAGGCTCTCGAGGCAGTCGGCGACGGAAGCCTCCGCGTCGAAACTGCGAAGCCGCCGCACGATGTTGCGGAGCGACGGGTCCCGCGGCGCCAGGCGGAGCGCCGCCACCACATCTTTGAAATTGAGGTAACCGATGATCCGCTGCGGGTCGGCCGGCGTCTCGGTCACGGGGAAACGGGTGTGCATGTCCTGGTGCGCCGCGATCAAGGCCTCGCTGAGCGTCATGTCGGTCGCCAGCATCCCGATGTGCTCGGCCGGCAACATGATTTGCCGGAGCGGGGTGGTGGAGAGCCGCGAGGCGCTGACGATGATCCCCTCCTCGCGATGGCCGATGAGGCGGTCCATGCGGGCCACGGCCGCCGCGCCGCGCAGCTCCTGGAGCGTCGCCTCGCGGCCGGCGGCGTCTTTCGAGCCTCGTTCGCCCCACTTCATGATCCACGTCACGGCCGACTCAAAAAACCACAC
The DNA here is from genome assembly GCA_019347795.1 of Planctomycetota bacterium. Lineage (GTDB taxonomy): Bacteria > Planctomycetota > Planctomycetia > Pirellulales > Pirellulaceae > JAHWKS01. The sequence goes on from JAHWKS010000570.1 coordinate 3,240, forward strand.
GGCCGGCCAGACGCTATACGAGAACCCTTCCATCACCGGCGACAGCTTCAGGCAGACCCATTCCTTGTTGCGAAGCGAGAAGACCTTGGGGACAAGCTCGCCGAAGGTGATGGTCAGCACGGTCAGCGGCGCGACGACGATCCCGATGGCGAGAAATTGCGAGGCGCCGGCCGACAAGCCCCAGTGGCGGAGGATCGGCACGATTAACTCTTCGGCGCCCGCCCCGCCAGTCGCCGCCGCGATGGCGCCCACCAGGGTGATCCCCAGTTGCACCACCGCCAGGCTGGCCTCGATGCTGTGCTTCATCCGCAGCGCCGAGGCGGCGCCGCGCCGCCCCTGGCGCGCCAGCGCCTCCAGCCGCGCCGCCCCCACCGACGCCAGCGCAATCTCATATCCGGCGAAGACGCTGTTAAACGCGATCATCACCGCCACCACAATCAGCTCCACGGTCCACATGCGGCCGATTGTAGCGGACGGCGCCTTCGGCGGCGGGACGGACAGCGCCGCGCAACGGGGCGATCATCTCCGCTATAATGACGCCTCCCTCCTCACCAGCAAACACGAGACGCCGATATGCTGCGAATCAGAATGAAATGCGTCACTCCGGCGACCATCGCCGTGATCGCGATGATTGCGGGCGAAGCGATATCCGGGGCTGAGACGCCATACGCCTCGCATCCGCCGACGCGGCCGCTGCCGGCGGTCAGCCAGCGGCCGTTGGCGAAGGGGCCGGCGCGCTTCGTCGATGCAACCGCCGGTCGCGATGAGAACCCGGGTACGGAGGAGGCGCCTTGGAAGACCCTCGCATTCGCGCTGGAGCAACTCCGGCCCGGCGATACGCTTTATCTGCGGGGAGGCGTGTATTTCGAACATGTGACGCTCGGCGTTTCCGGCGAGGAGGGGCGGCCGATCACCATTCGCGCTTATCCGGGCGAGCTGGCGATCCTCGACGGCGGGCTGCCGGAGTTTCAAACCTCGCCGCACTCCGCGTGGGCGACCTGGCCGGGAGGCGCGGCCGGGGAGTTTCGCTCGACGAAAACCTATCCCAACCTCGGCGGAAAGGCGGAGGGAACGAGCCTGCTGGGAAATTTCGGCGATTCGCTCGTTCCCCTGCACGGCTATCGCCTGCTAGGCGACTTGCGAAGCGACAATCCCTATTGGAACGTCTCCAATAAAGTCGGCGACGAGGAATTTGTCTACTGCGGACCCGGCGTCTGGTACGACGCGGACACAGGCCATATCCACACTCGGCTGGCGCACACGCGATTGCCCGGGCTGGGCGAGGACAACTACCGCGGCGAAACCGATCCCCGCAACGTTCCCCTTATCA
>JAHWKS010000571.1 GCA_019347795.1 Planctomycetota bacterium
CCAGGCTTTGTTGAGCGCCGCCTGAAGTTGGACCATCACCCCGGTGGCGGTGAAGATCAGCAGCACGACGCTCACCGCGGTCGCCATGACGCCCTGCGACTGCTGCTTCCCGGCGTTGTCCATCATGGTGCGGATTTGCTCCCACCCGCCCTGGCCGACGACGCTGGTGACCTGGTCCTGAATCTGCCCGCGCACCGCCTCCGGTCCCCAGATCCATCCGGCCACAGTGACGATGATCACCAGCAAGGGCGGCATCGAGAGCGCCGTGTAGTACGCCAAAGCGGCCGCCATGCTCGTACACTCGTCTTCCGAGAACTCACGGAAGGTGGCCTTGAAGAGACCAGGCTGAGAAGCGGATTGGTTCATTACGCCACCTCGATGGCAGGATCGCGCGGAGGGTGCGGAGGCGCCGGAGTCGCGTGCAATAACCGTTCCCATCACGAGCAGGCGAGTCGGCTCGCGCAGGATACGAAGCAAGCGGCAAGCAACTGAGTCGAACCACGCGAGCTTGCATGACGGCGCACCCGTATCGCGGCGTCTTTTTCGATTCCGGCCGGGACGCCGCTTTTTCTATTCCGGCCCTCTCTTCGCCGGTCGCCCGCGGGCATGACTTTTTTACGCCGTCCGATTTTTGGTTTTTTCATACGAAGTATAATGAGGCCGTCGGCGAAGCGGCTTCGCCACCGGCGGAAGGTTCCTTTCCTCTTGCGCCGCAACCGTTTACACTCACAGAGGGCGACCCCGGACGCGGTCACGTTTTCGTCCCCCGCGGCGAGCATCCTCCTCACCCAATTCTCGGGCATTCATGCATACCCCCTCGCACACACATCCTCCCTGGGCGCCGTGGCGCGGCGCGATCAGCCTGCTGCTGGGCGCGGTTTTGCTCGTCTCTTTGCCCGGCTGCCGGGGGTGTTTGGGGATCGATCCGGTGGCCGAGCGCGAGCGGAAGAAAAAGGAAGCGGAGGAAGCGGCCGAGAAAAAGAAGAAAAAGCCCAAGCCCGACTTCGAGGTCGCCAACCTGCAACTGACGACCGCCGATGAGCAGGTCTTGCAGAACCTGGTGAAGCCGGGGCACTGGACGTCGGCCTCGCAGGTCATGCGGGCCAATAACTTCGACTTCCCCGCCGACCTGGAGTCGTCCACGGTGGACCGCGGCGGCGAGCCGATCGAGCTGGAGCACGCCCCTTACGGCCTGCGAATGTCGCGCCCGGCGAGCCTCCCCAAGGGCCAGGCGAAGAGCTTCGAAATGTTCTTCTACATCCCGCGGCGCGTGGGCGCGACCAGCCAGGCGCCGTGGTTTGAGACGAAGCTCCGCTCGCGCCGCGGCGGCCGGGAGGCGTACGGTACGTTGAAGCCGGCCTCGGTGATGCCCAGCTTCCAATATTTCATGGTAGTGCTGGCGCAGGATCCGGACCGTTATGGGTATCTCAAGCGTCTCCCTTCGATCATTCCGCCGACCGACTCGATCGATCAGGACACGCTTCAATATTACCGCGTGGTGCTGCCGCAGATCGAAAAGCTGGCGCCGGTCCCTTCGCATGCGCTCACGTGGACGGCGATCGCCCACGTGGTGTGGGACGACCTCGACGTGAGCGTCCTCTCGCCCGATCAGCAGCAGGCCATCCTCGACTGGCTGCACTGGGGCGGCCAGCTCGTGATCAGCGGACCCAACTCGTTAGGCCGGTTGCCGCGCTCCTTCCTGAGCGATTACCTCCCGGCCAAGGAAGTGAGGGCGGTCGATTTGCCGGAGTCGGCGTTCGACGAGATGAACGAGCACTTCGCGCTGCCGGTGGAAATCAACGGCGAGCGCGTTCCCCTGGCGCCGCCGGAAGGGAAGACGGTGGTGGGAGTCGAGTTGGAACTGGAGCCGGGTGGCCAGTGGGTCCCAAAGACGGGGAGCCTGGTGGCCGAGCGGCGCGTGGGGCGGGGGCGAATCGTGGTCACGGCGTTTCCGCTCTCCGACCGCAGCGTCGTGAACTGGCCGAGCTTCGACAACTTCTTTAACGCGGTCCTCTTGCGCCGGCCGCCCCGCGTGTATGGGCAGGGGGAGACGCAACTGTTAACGCTGCACTGGCAGGAATATCGCGACCTCTCCCGCGATCCGCGGCTGGTGACCGGCCTGCGGTACTTCAGCCGCGACATCGATCATCCCGCCGGCAAGGCCGCCAACGATAATATTCAGAAGGAACGGGAGATCGAGCGGCAACGGCAATCCGGCATGGGCGCCGGCGCCGTCGGCCTGGGCGGCATGATGGGATACAGCGATGGTTACCAACAGCCAACGTACGTTACCGGCCGGCACCCGGACAACGACGACATGCACTTCGGCGGATTCCTCGGCCGGGCGCAGTCGGGGGTGGCGGGCTGGACCGACTTCAGCGGCGCGGCGCACCTGGCCCGCGGCTCGCTGCAGCAGGCGGCGGGGATCGACGTGCCGGAGTCGGACTTCGTGCTCAAGGTGATGGGCATCTACTTGCTTGTGCTGGCGCCGCTCAACTGGGTCTTCTTCCGGCTGATCGGCCGCGTGGAGTGGGCGTGGATCGCGGCGCCGATCATTGCCGTGGTCGGGGCGGTCGCGGTGGTGCGGATGGCGCAGCTCGACATCGGCTTCGCCCGCAGCCGCACCGAGGTGGCGATCCTCGAGACGCAAGGCGACTACCATCGCGGCCACCTCACGCGGTACACGGCGCTCTACACGTCGCTGTCGAGCAACTACATGCTGGCGTTCGAAGAGCCGTCGGCTCTGGCGACGCCTTTCGCGGTCGATCCGAACTACACGCGATTGCGGCATCAGTCGGTGGAGACAGTTTATTTCGACCGGGTGCGAGGAACGGTGCAACTACGCGGCTTTCCCGTGCAGTCGAACTCGACCAACATGGTTCACAGCGAACAGATGTATCCGTTGGGGGACGGCATCAAGCTGGCCGGCGAAGGCTCGATCCTCAAGGTCTACAACGGCAGCGAGCTTCCGTTGCGGGACGTAGGCGTCTTCCGCCGCAACGAGGATGGAGAGGTGGAAGGCGCCTGGCTGGGAGACCTCGATCCCAAGACCGCCAAGACGCTCAGCTTCCGCGCGATGGGTTCCGAGCCGGCGCGGTTCGACCAATGGGAGCAATCGCCCGCCACCGCGTCCGTCACGCCCGAGGGGGAGGTGAGCCTCAGCTCGCTGGTGGACCTGGCGATCGAGCGGCTGCGGCTGCGTCGGGGGGACGTGCGGCTCGTGGCCTGGACCGATGCGGAGTGCGGCGGTTTGGAGATCACCCCCGGGGCGTCGCAGCAGGTGCTGCGCACGCTGGTGCTTTCGCACCTGCGGCACGGGGAGGCGCCGCCGCCGCGATCGGATGAGAATCTCAAGCAAGTAATCCTCGCGCAGGGAGCGCGCGACCCGCTGACGGATGCGGATATCGAGAGCGATGTGGAGCGGCCGAGCGTACTGGAGCCATGATCGAACTTATTGACTTCGGCAAAGACTACGGCGACTTCACCGCCGTCGAGCGCCTCAACTTCAAGATCGAGGCGGGGGAGACGTTCGGCTTCATCGGCCCCAACGGCGCCGGCAAGAGCACGACTATTCGCTTCCTGGCGACGCTTTTAAAGGCGAGCCGCGGCGAAGGGATCGTCAACGGCCACAGCGTCACGCGGGACCCGATGAACGTCCGCCGCAGCGTGGGCTACATGCCCGACGACTTCGGCGTCTACGACGGGATGAAGGTCTGGGAGTTCCTGGACTTCTTCGCCGTCGCCTACCAGATTCCGCGCGGCCGGCGAAAGCAGGTGATCGGCGACGTGCTGGAGCTTTTGGATCTGGCCCACAAGCGCGACGATTATGTGAACGGCCTCTCGCGCGGCATGAAGCAGCGGCTCTGCCTGGCGAAGACGCTGGTGCACGACCCGCCCGTCCTGATCCTGGATGAGCCGGCCAGCGGCCTCGACCCGCGGGCCCGCGTGGAGGTGAAGGCGCTCTTAAAGGAGCTGCGGCGGATGGGGAAGACGATCCTCATCTCCAGCCACATCCTCACGGAGCTGGCCGACTGCTGCACGTCGATCGGCATCATCGAGCGCGGCCAGCTCCTGATGCACGGGCCGATCAGCGAGGTCTACCGCCGCATCCGCGGCAACCGCATGATCCACATCAAGTTCACGGACAAGATGGACGTGGGATTGTCGCTGATCCGCAGCTCCCCCCACCTCCGCGACGTGCAGGTGGAAGACCACAGCGCCCTCTTGGAATGGGAGGGCACCGACGCCCAAGTAACCGACCTCCTCCGGCAGCTCGTGAACCAAGGCGTCGGGATCCGCAGCTTCGCCGAAAAGGACCCCACGCTGGAGGATGTGTTTATGCTGGTGACTAAGGGGTTGGTGTCGTAGTAATCTTATCAGCGGCGAAGCCGCGACAGCATGTAGCCGTGGGCGCAGCCCACGGAACGAGAAGGCGATAGGATCGCAAGCCGCGAAGCGGCGGCAGCGCCATGTTTGATTATTCAACTCCTCATTCCTGGGCGTTGCCGCCGGACACCACGGTGGAAGCGGCTCGCGTGGATACCGCTATTTTGCGGCGACTGGGAGAA
>JAHWKS010000572.1 GCA_019347795.1 Planctomycetota bacterium
AATCCGCCCAAGCCGCAGTTGCCGGTGCTGTAATGTAGGTCACTCGCGACAGCGAGTCGCCCAAGAAAGAACAAGAGCCGCGTGCGGCCTGGCCGCACGCGGCTCTCGGGTTTTCGGTCGCGTGTAACGACCTTTTCTCCTTGGGCTTACATGCCCGCGGACTTGGTGGTCGTCTTCTTCTTCTTGGCGCCCTTCTTGGCCTTCTTCTTCTTGGTCGCCTTCTTGGCGCCCTTCTTCTTGGTCGCCTTCTTCTTGGCGCCCTTCTTCTTCGTGGCCTTCTTGGCCGTCTTCTTCTTCGCGGTCTTCTTCTTCGCCACAGTACGTCCTCCGTAAAGAAAGGAAGCGGCGACTCCGCTCGACGAAAGCCACCCAGTTAAAGCCGTCGAGCATCCATCGCCAACCTGAAACACAACTCCTTGATGCATAGTTGTACGCATTCGCAAAAAATATGCAACACGTTTTCCGGCAAAACTTCCAAATTCGTCGCGATTGTTCCGACGCCGTGCGGCGCTGGTTGGAAGCGCGCGGCGCGATGCGTTCGCGCGTCGCGCGCATCCTGCAGCGCGATCCGCTTTCAAGTCGACGCGCGCTGCTTCGCGTAGCTGCAAACGATGCGCCGCGATAACGGCGCGCTGCGACTCAGTACAACCAGATCGTTGTGCCGTCGGGCATGCGGCCCGCGGGTTGTGCCTGGCGTTGCACGCGTCCCCAGAGACGGCGCTCCAGCGGGCGCATGCGGCGCAGCGCGATCCACTGCGCGAGCGAAGCGCGCGCCGCCTCGGCTTCCACCAGCGGCGACCATCGCCCAAGGATCTCGCGCCACACGATCGCGCCGCCCGTGCGGCGAATGTGAATCGGGTCGAGGCCGTACCACGCCGCCGACGGACGCACCAGCAGCGCTTCATAGCGCGCCGCCAGCTCGCGCACGCGCTCGTTCAACTCCGCCGCCTGCGCGAGCGCGTCATCGAGCGACAGCCGGCAACTCGGAAAGAACGCGGTCCGCATCAGCGCGAACCGCCACGCGGTGAGCGACTGCGCGCTCTCCAGCGGCAACTCCGTGACCACCAGCGGACGGGCGACGGGCGCCAGCCTCGACAGGCACTCATCCACCCATTCGGCGATCTGCTCCACCGTCATTCCGTAAAGCAAATCGTTGCCGATGTCGGTTACCAGGGCGGCCGTATGGGCCTGGGGTCGGTCGCGTAAGTCCTGCCAGAGACCGCAGTTAAGAATTCCCGGCAACACCCGCCCGAGGACACTGGTGGTCGCGCCGTAGGAGCGTCCGTGACCGACGGCGGCCATCACTTCCAGCGGACTCCCCCAGATCCGCCGCGCGGTTTCGACGACGACCGGCAGGTGGATCGCGAGGTTGCTCGCCCCCACCAGCACGACGCGCCGGGACGGCGCCGGACGCTCGCTCACCAGCCCCTTCCTCCTCCCCATCCGCCGCGATAGTTCTGCAAGAGCTGATAGCTCTGGAAGGCCAGAATGCCGAACAAGATCGCCAGCCACCAGTCCTGACGCCAGGCGCCGTACAGCGCGAGCCCGCCGCCGCAGGCCACGGAGACAATCAGCGATTGCTCGAAGCCGTTGCGGCGGCTATAGGCCATGAACAGTTCCCGGCTGATCTGTCCGCCGTCGAGCGGGTAAACGGGAAGCAGGTTGATGAGCCCCCAGTAGATGTTCACCCACAGCAGATGCATAACGAGAATGAAGAGCCACATGCTGCGCGTATCATTTTCAAAAAACGCCGACCGCAACAGCGATTCCCCGCGCCCCGCCTCCACTTGCCAGCCGAGAAGGGAAAACGGCACGCTCCGGCCCGTCGCAAAGAGAACGAGAATGACCAAGCCCGCCAAGAGGAAGCCCGCCAGAGGACCGGCGAAGCTGATAATGACCTGCCCCAGCGGCGTGTTTCCCGTGCGGCTGTACGAGGAGTGCGACGAGTCGTAGGCGCGATTGTAACTGGCCAGCCCGCCGAAGGCGTAAAGCGTGATCCGCGGCGCCCAGCCGTAATAGCGCATCGCGAAGGCGTGCCCCATCTCGTGCACGAGGATCGAGACGAACACGACGGCGATCCACATCAGAAGCTGCGTCATCGGCTGCACGCCGGGAATGATCCCGCCCGACCCGAGGATCACCGCCGTCAGCCAAAAGAACGGATGCACGCGCACGGGGATCCCGAAGAGCGAGAACTGCAGGTCATACGGCGTCCGCGACGGTTCAATGAGCACGAGGAGAACGGGGTTGGCGAATCGTTCGAGAGGGAATCAACGAGCGTTACCAAATTCTACTCGTGCAGAGCAAGCTGTGGAGGGCGCTCTGCGAGGTTCGTCCCGGAGGGACGCGCGACAATAGCCCACCGATTCATCGGTGGGAATCAGGGATGCCCTGCGAGTCTTATAGTCCCGAAGGGACGACTGACCTGAGGCGACGGAATCGCGCCGCCGAGACAGCATCGTAGCACGGCGCCAATCCTTCGTCCTCGACGGGACGAAGGCGAGGTATGAGGAGCGTTCACGCTCCTTCACCGCGCAGCGGTCATCGGCCCGGCGTTTACGCCGGGCGCCGCGGGAATCACGCCTCTTCCGCTGCCGTCCGGCCGCCGCGTTGCGGCGGCCGGACAGCAGGGGAAACTTGGTTTTGGGTCGCCCCGTGACCCGTGCTAAAGCACGGGCCGATGACCGCTGCGCGGCGAAGCCCGATGAATCGGGCTAATGAAGCGCATCGAGCCTGAGTTCGGCTTTCCTCCCCAGCATGTAATCCAGCGCGTCGGAGGTTTGGTAGAGCAGCGCCTCGGGATAGTGCTGGTGCGGGTGGAAATACTCGAACGTGAGATAGCCGCGGTAGCCGATCTGGTCGAGGGCTTCGAGCACCGCGGGCCAGTTGGTCGTGCCGTCCAGCAGGGTGCGGAAGGTGTGGAGGTTGAACTCATGGGTCCGCTTGTCCCACTCCTTGAAGTGGATGTTCTTGATCCGCTTCCCCAGGATGGGAATCCAGTGCTCGGGGAACTGGTACTCCATGATATTGCCGGTGTCGAAGTGGACCTGCACGCGGTCGCTCTGGAAGCTGTCCACGAAGGCGACCATCTCCTGCGGGCTGAACAAGTAGCCGTTGGCGAAGATGTTCTCCATGTTGAGGTAGACGCCGTTCTTCTCCGCCGCGGGAATAAGCTGCCGCACCGCCTCGCGGGCGCGGCGGTCGCAGACGTCGTTGGGGACGGGCTCCGCGTCCTCCAGCCACGGGATGTATACGGCGCCGGGCACGACCAGCACGTTCTCGGTGTTCAAGAGCCGGGCCGCCTCGGCCATCCGCATCGCCAGCTCGATCCCCTTCCGCCGCTTCTGCGGATCGTTGTTGCTGAAGGCGTACGGCCAGAAGAGAAACGAGCACACGCCGCTGATCGCGATCCCCGCCTTCTCCGCCATTCGGCCGATGTCTTTGACTTGGGCGTCGCTGGACTCGGCGGAGAACTCGCCTTCCAGATCGAAGTTGATCTCCACCCCGTCGAAGCCGGCGTCCTTGGCCAGCTCGAAACACTCCTGAAGCGACCACTGCTGCGGGTAGGGGAACGCCCACAGGTTGATCGACTTCTTCATGTCATAGCGCTTGAGAGCGCCGCGCCTCGCAGAGCGAGGCTTCGCGTCTTGCGCGTGCGCCTTCGAGGCGCCGAGATGGTTCGCCAGCACGCCGGCGCCGAACGCCGCGGAGTAGCCGAGCAATTCCCGCCGCGCCAGTTGCGGCGATGGATCGGAGGAAGAAGGATGATTCATAAACGCAGTCCCACGGTTAAGTTGATCGATCGTTGCCGTCACCGACTACGATACGTATGGCCGCGCTCGATTGCAATCAACGCCGGCGCCTCATGCGCTCCTCAGTCGTTCCACCCGTTCCACCACGAGCACGGCCAGCCAGGCGGGGAAAAAGATCGCCGCCGGGGCCATGTACCGGCCGATCGGCGGCTCCACGAGCACCACCAGCGACAGCTTCGCCAACGCGAACACTAGCGCCATCAGAAACGCCGCGTGAGGCTCGAAGTAAGGCGACGCCCATCCGCGCTCCGACGCAGGGCGTCTCCGCAACCGCGCGAGCAAGAGAACATGACACGCCGCCAGAGCCAGCAACAGAATGCGGCCGGGCGGCTCGAGAAAGCCGTGATCGAAGAGCTGCACCAGGCCGTGCTTGATCGCAGACTTCAGCCACAGGACGAAGGCCGAAGGCCGAGCGAGCAGCACTCGCCGGGCGAGCTCGCTCATCCGCCGGTTCACCAGCACGTCCTCGTCGCCGTACAGCTCTCGCGCCGCGGGCGCCGCGATCTCCCACACCATGACGTTGTAGTTCTCCGCCATCTCCTCGTATCCGCCGGCGTTGCTCCACCCCGGCGTTTCCCGCCGCCCTTCGAGGATCGACGCCGCCAACGGCTGCACGCGGGGAGGCAGCTCTGCGGCGACTTCGGGGGTGAGCAACTGACCGCTGATTCCGACGGCGTTATATCCGCCGAAGGATACCAGCCCGAAATGACCGACCGTCGCCCACCGTGCGCCACAGAACGCCAGATAG
>JAHWKS010000573.1 GCA_019347795.1 Planctomycetota bacterium
CCTTCTGCTTGGATAAGGATGCGCAGGGACGCCGGTTTATTTCCTCGCCGCAGGTTTTATCCCAGCGGAAGCCGTGAGACTCGAACTCACAAGCCGCGGGCGGCGGCCACCTGTTTTCAAGACAGGCTCCTCATCCAGCCGGATGACTTCCCGCTTTGTCGGCCTTACTCAAGGAGACAACGCCGCCGCGCCGAGGTTCACGATCGCACTTCCTTCCGCCCCGGAAAAGCAACACGCCCGCCGGCGGCGGGCGTGAAGGATGATTGCATCGGCGTCGAAGGGCCGCGACCGGCGCTACGGCGTGATCGCCCGCAGGAAGTTGCGGATCGGCTGACCGGCGACATAGACCTTCGGCCGGATCAGCACGGGCCGCCCCGCTGTCACGACCGGCGAGTACGTGGTGACCGCCGGGGTCGTGACGAACGACGGCCGATACACCACCGTGGGCGCCGGCGTCACAACCGGCGAGTACACGGTCACCGGCGCGGGTGAGACCACTGGGGCATACGTCACGGTGGGAGGCGCCGTCACTACGGGACTGTAGACGATCACCTCCTGCGCCGAGACTGCGGCCGTCAGGCACAACAGGGCGCCGAGAGCCAAAAACGTCGCGAGGCATCTGGGAAACATCGACTCGCCTCCTTTCTCGAATTCGAAGTTGCACATGGGCGGAAGCGCCAGCCTCCACCCTCTCCACGTACGTGCAACCATTGTACCGCCGCCGATCCCGTTCGCGAGTCGCCGATGATCATTTTCACCTGCGGCGCGACGATTCTTTCGCCTCGTACAGCCACGCGATGGGAAAGCGGGTAATCTGCGTCGTATTGAGGCCCCCTTTGCGGCGATCGCCGGCGCAGTGGGCCAAGAGGACGTGCTCGCCGAGGAACTCCACCGCGGTGTAGCAGTACCAGCCGTGCGGGTCGTCCTCCAGCGTTTTGACGGAGGACCAGCTCTCTCCCTCATCCTGCGAGACGGCGACGTTATAGGGCGTCCGTTTGCCGCGGTATTCCTCCGCGATGTCCTTGTGGTTGTTCCAGACGAGAAGCAGATCGCCCGTCGTGGGAATGCGTTCGATGGAGGCGGGCGAAAGGGGCGAGATGATGTTCGACGGCGACGGCGCCGTCCAGGTCTCCCCTTCGTCGGAAGAATACGCGACGTACTGGCTGCCGTGCGGCGTGCGGCAGAACATCATCAGCCGCCCGTCGCAGAGCTCCACGACGCCGGGCTCCTGCAGCGTCAGCCCGTCCCCCGGCTGCACCGTCTTGCTTTCCCGCCAGGTTCGGCCGCGATCGTCGGAGAGATAACAACTGATCACGGCCGCCGCATCGAACTTATTCTGCTCCGGCGTGTTGTGCCGGGCCACGGGAAGCACGAGCCGTCCGGAGGCGAGCTGCGCCGCGCGGTCGTTGTTGAGCACGTAGTATCCGACGCGATCGATGCAGACGGCCGGCTCGCTCCAGCTCTTCCCCTCATCCCGCGAGAGGCGCAGGACCGGCCGGCAATCGGTGAGCGAGTTCTTGCGAAGGTAGAAGAGCGCGATCTCGCCGGACTCCAGCCGCACGAGCGAGACCGACATCACGTTAAAGCCGCCCTCGTTGGGGACGACGGTCACGTCCTCGTCGCTCCAGGTCCGCCCTCCGTCGCCGGAGAACCGCGCCGCCAGGTGCGCCGCGGCATGATCGCTTCCGCCGCCGGTGAAGTGCGTGTAGACGAGCATCACACGACCGTCGCGGAGCTGGACAAAATCCCCCTCGCTATTGCGCGGGGTGTCGGGTCCCGGCGGCAAGAGGACGACGCGCTCGACCGTCGGTTCTTCCGCCGACAGCGGACCGCCGAAGGAGAGGAGGGCGACAATCGCGATGCCGGTAACGTGCAAAACGTTCATTCGATGTTTCCCACTTGCCTTGTGTGTGAGGCGGCGTCATAGTAGGCCGTCGCCGGGCCGGCATTCGCTTGCAAACGCTTCCCGAGAGTTCAGGAATCATCGCGCCATGCCGGTTGAATTACAAGTGCACGCGGACCGCAACCTGCTGGAGGTTCACGTGAGCGAGCAGCTTCGGAAGGAGGACTACGAGCGGTTCACGCCCACGGTGGATTCCTTCATCGAGCAGAACGGCTCGATCCGCATTCTGCTGGAGCTGCACGATTTCCACGGATGGGACGCCGGCGCCTTGTGGGAAGACATCAAGTTCGGCGCGAAGCACTTCAGCGACATCGAGAAGATGGCGGTGGTGGGCGATAAGCAATGGGAAACCGGCTTGACGCTCTTCTGCAAGCCGTTCACTACCGCCGAGATCCGCTTCTTCGAGCCCAGCGACCGCGACGCCGCGAAGAGTTGGGTCGCGACGAATTGACCCGCGCCGTTACCGCAAGACGGGGCCCGGCCGGCGGCTGTAGTAGACGGCCGGGCGCCCATCGATCTTCTTGAGCGCCGAGCGCGGCCTGGGACCGGTGTTCACTTCCGCCGGACCGGGGAACTCGGGCGGCATCGGCGCCGCGCCGGGCGGAGTGGGGGTTTCAATCTCCTCCACCTCCTGCGGCGGCGCCAGCGTCGGGGCGTGGAGCGGCTCGCCGTAGTGTTCGATCGGATGGCCGACCTCGCCGCAGGCGGCGCCGCAATGCCCAACCAATCCCCGGTAACCCCACAGGTTGTGCCATCCGGCAGGGCATGCGCCGACGCTGCACGCCGGCGGTCCGCACGGTCGCGGACCAATCCAGTTGCCGTGGTGATCGCAGGGGTCGCACGGGTGGGGCGGATCATTGATCCAGGGATGGATGTAGAACTCGCCGCAACTCGACCCGCAACACACGCCCCAGAGGAAGCCCAGCAGGCCGCGGCCTCCCGAATGTTTGGGGCACGGACCGTTCACACCGCAGGCCACACATTGGGGCGAAAAACTTTCCTGCGCAAGGCACGGCGCCGGACCGCAGGGACCGCAGGGCGCCGGCCCGCAGGGGACCGCGGCGGCGACGTGATGGGGTGCACCGTCGCCGCAGTGGATCGGGGCGCAGCAACCGCTGAAGAAAGCCCCGCTAACGGCAATCGCCAGGGCGCCGAATCCAAATAGCCTCATCGCGGAAGTCCTTTTCCGAACGAACGGTCGCACTTCTCCCCGCTACTATCGGCCGGTCATCTCTGCGGAATCCAGAAAATCACTACAACCGGCAAGGTTTGCCTGCCGACGAGCGATCGCCGTGCAAGAAACGAACAACGGCGGCGCCCGAGAGCGCCGCCGTTGCGTCCTGCCGTTACCTGTTGCTAGGGATTCTCGGCCTCGACCTCGCCTGGATCGACGTCCTCCTCACGCACGGCGGGGGCGCCCTCTTCGGGGTTCACCGGATTCTTCGGCGCCGCAGCCGGATCCTCCGCCGCCGGGGCGCCCTCCTCGGGATTCACATCGAGCGGCTCATCGGCCGGCGGGACGTCCGCCGGCGGGGTTTCCTTCGCCCGCGGAGTTTCGCCCGGCGTCGTCTCTTCCTTTTCGGTCACTTCAATGGCGATTTTCCCCGTCGTGGGGGGTCCGGCGGGAGCTTCGCCGGTGACCTCGATCCACAACTCGCCGGGCTGCACCGTCGGATCCACCGTCACGGTAATGTCAACTTCGTCTTCACCGGCGACAATCGTGGCCTGCTCGGGATCAATGGTAATCCCCTCCGGCGGCTGGAACGTTACGGCCACTTCGTCCTGAAACTCCTCGCCGCGGTCCACACCGATGGTGAGCGTCTCCGATTCGCCTTGTTCGATATTCCTTGCGCCCGTCGGTACCGCGAGGGTGAACGTTGCTTCCGGCTCAGCCGGCTCCCCCTCGGGGGTCGTCGTCAAGGCGCCGGGCCCGCCGGGAGGCGTTTCCTCGGTGCAGCCTGTCATCAGAAACAAGGCGACCAACCCCACGGCGGCCAGCCCCAACCAGGATTTCGCGTTCATCGGTTTTCTCCATTCTCTCTTGGAAGGTTTTGTTTGCTCGCTTCAACAGCGCTCGCCGAACTGAGAGGGATGAGGAGCAAGCATCGTGCCGATTCCAGAGAATCGGGAGCAATCCGCGATGGAAGGAGAACGCCGATCACTTTCCTCTATGCCGCGGCCAGGGCGCCGAGCTTGAGCCCCCCCCACGCCGCCAAGCAGCCGACCACGAGATTCGCCGCGACGCTCCCCAGCGCGATAAGGTAGTGTTGCTTCTCCAGGTGATGGACCGTCTCCAGCCCGAAGGTGGAGAATGTGGTCAGGGCGCCCAGGAAGCCGGCCGATAGGCCGTGACGCATGGAGTCGCTTAGCATGTGTGTGTGGGAGCCGGCGATCAGGCCGATCAGAAAGCAGCCGGCGACGTTCACCAGCAGCGTTCCGGCGGGAAACGCCTCGCCGCCGCCGCACCAGCGCTGCACGACGCCGCTGATGGTATAGCGAGACACGGCGCCCGCGGCGCCGAAGGCGGCGATCCAAAGCAACTGCGAAAGCATGAGCCCACCGCGTCCAGATTCCATGGTCCCAGGTTTTCGATGTTCCCCCGCGAGCGACAATATTGTGAGGCGGCGGCCCCTTCGGCGCAGATCGGAA
>JAHWKS010000574.1 GCA_019347795.1 Planctomycetota bacterium
CCAGGCCCAACCATCTGGCCGTTTCTTCTTGCGGTCGCCTCGGCCATAGGATTCGTCGGGAGCATTTTTCATCCCCTTTGGTTTTTGATCGGGTTCTTTGCCGCCTTTTTCGCCGCGGTCGGCTGGTTTTGGCCGACTCAGCCGCCGGACTCCGGGAGGGAATAATGCACAGAGAGTCGATTGACGTCAGTACCTGGCCGCGGTTTCATGCGGACCAGAAGCATCCTTTTTGGTGGGGCATCCTCGGACTGATCGCCATCGAGACGATGGTCGTTGCGGCGTTCCTCGTCAGCTTTTTCTATCTGTGGATTGTGAATGTCGCCGAAGACCGGATGGGATGGCCGCCGCCGGGCACGGAACCGCCGCCGCTCCTGTATCCCAGCATCAATACGGGGCTGCTGATCGTCTGTGCGGTCTCCATGTGGTACAGCGGGGTCACGATGGAAAGGCGTCAGTTCTGGCGTTTCGTATGGACTTTCATCGTGTGCTGCGCCGCCGGCGGCGCCGTGATGTGGCTCCGATGGCTGCAATTCTTCAAGCTGCCGTTTTCCTGGAAGGAAAACGCCTACGCTTCCTTTGTCTGGACGCTTACCGGATTCCACTTGATGCATGTGACCTCGGCTGTTCTGGGAACCGCGCTGGTGGGCTGGTTTGGCGCCAAGGCGCTTCGCTCCGAAAAGAGACGCCTCGCCGTCCAAGTGGACACGATGTATTGGTACTTCGTATCCGGGATCTGGATCCCCATTTATGTCGTCCTCTACTGGACGCCGAAGTGGGCGTAAAGAATGAGCATTCCGAACCGTCCACGGCGCCGCACCCTTCTGCTCTGGACCGCATTCGTCGCCCCGGCGGCGGCATGGTTCGTGCAGTTGACGGCGAATTACATGATTGCCGCGTACGCCTGCGCAAACGACCAGATGTGGATCCTTCACGCGATTAGCATGGTCGCACTGGCGCTCGCGGGCGCTGGAATCTGGAGCGGCTGGCGCGTTCGACGCCGTCAGCGCGAGGACTCTGGACGAGAAACGGGCTTTCTCACCGCCGGAGCGCTGCTTCTGGCCGTGCTTCTCTTCCTCGCGATTCTGGCGAACGAACTCTCCAACTGGATGCTGAAGCCGTGTATATGACAGAGGAAGCGATCGCGCCATACCGTTGGCGGACCGTCCGTCGCCCGACGCGAGTCCTCGACGCTCTTGCGCATGCCGCTGGAATGAGTCGGCCGGCATCGCTGCTACGTATTCTGCGAGCCCGTTTGACCGTCGCCGAGGCCCAATAGCCGTTCGCCTGCTGAAACCGCTCGATGGAACCCTGGCTCAACCCGGAGCAGTGGAGCCTCACAACCAGCGGCGTGATCTTCGCGGTCGCGGCGACTTGCATCGCGGTCGCGGGCTGGCGGTTGGCCGGAAACACCGACCGGCTTGCCGACCGCACGGGATTGGGGGAGGCGGTGGCGGGAGCGGTCCTGCTCGGCGCCGCGACTTCGCTCTCGGGAATCATCACCTCGGCCGCCGCCGCCTGGGATGGACACGCCGAATTGGCGGTCAGTAACGCGCTGGGGGGCATCGCTGCGCAGACGGTGTTTCTCGTCGTCGCCGACGCATGCTACCGCCGCGCCAATCTCGAGCACGCGGCGGCTTCGGCGGCGAACATCATGCAGGGGACTTTGCTCATCACCCTGCTGGCGATCGCGATGACGGCCATGTTGCTTCCCGAGTTGACGCTCTGGTCGGTGCATCCCGCCACCATCCTTCTGCTGGCGACTTACCCGTACGGCCTGCAAATGGTCCACGCCGCGAAGACCGAGCCAATGTGGAAACCGCAGACGACCTCGGAAACGCGCACGGACGAGCCGGAAGAAGGTGAGCCAGGCGAAAGCCTCGCGAAGTTATGGACCACCTTCGCCGTACTGGCGGCCGTCGTGGGAGTGGCCGGCTGGTTTCTGGAGAAATCGGCGGTGGCCATCGCTTCGCAGACGAACATCTCGCAGACAATCGTCGGCGGAATGATGACCGCCATCGCGACTTCGCTTCCCGAACTGATCACTTCGATCTCGGCCGTGCGACGCGGCGCCCTGACGCTGGCGGTGAGCGGAATCATCGGCGGCAACGCCTTCGACACATTGTTCCTGGCCGTGTCCGATTTCTTTTATCGCGACGGCTCGATTTATCACGCCGCCACGAGGGACCAGATGCTCCTGATCGCGGTGACGATCCTCATGACCGGCGTACTGCTGATGGGCCTGGTGCGGCGCGAGCGGCGAGGCGTCTGGAACATCGGCTTCGAGAGTTTCGCCATCGCCGTACTCTACTTCGGAACTTTCGGCATGTTGCTATTCCGATAGCAAAGCTGAGAACCGGACGCCAGCGCGTCGCGGCTGATTTACCCATCGCCGCCGGTTGAAGATATACTGGGTCGAAGCCTGACTTCTTCAACTGAGGAGCAATCATGTCTCGCTGCCGAATCTCGATCCGCGGCGCCGCGCGTCTGGCGGCCGCTCTTGGCGTCATCGTCATCGCTGCGCCGGAATCGATATCGGCCGGCGCCGAGGAGTCCCGGCCGAACTTTGTGTTGTGCATGGCGGACGATCAGGGATGGGGCGACGTCGGCCATCGCGACCCGCAGCTCAAGACGCCCACGATGGATGAACTGGCGGCGACGGGCCTGCGGCTCGATCGCTTCTACGCGGCGGCGCCGGTCTGCTCCCCGACGCGCGGAAGCGTGATGACGGGACGGCATCCCAACCGCTTCGGCTGCTTTTCCTGGGGGCACACGCTGCGGCCGCAGGAGATCACGGTGGCCGAGGCGCTGAAGACCGCCGGCTACGCGACGGGGCACTTCGGCAAGTGGCATTTGGGCGACGTCACGGCCAACAGCCCCGTCTCGCCCGGCGGGAGCGGCTTCGACGTGTGGCTCTCCGCCCCCAACTTCTTTGAGAACAACCCGCTCTTGAGCCGCGAGGGCAAGGTGATACAAACCCACGGCGAGGGATCGCACGTCACCGTCGATGCCGCGCTGGAGTTCATCCGCGACTGCGCCGCCCGCCAGCAGCCGTTCCTGGCGGTCGTATGGTTCGGCTCTCCGCACGGGCCGCATGAGGCGCTCGCTGAATATCGCAAGCCGTATGCCGATCTGCCGGCCAACAAGCAGCACTTCTACGGAGAGATCACCGCGATGGACGCCGCCCTGGGCAAGCTCCGCCGCGAGCTGCGGGATCTCGACATCGCCGAGAACACCGTCCTCTGGTACACCAGCGACAACGGCGCCCTGCCGGTCGGCTCCTCGGGCGGACTGCGCGGCCGCAAGGGAGACATCTATGAAGGGGGCCTGCGCGTCCCCTGCATGATCGAATGGCCCGCCCGCATCCAGAAGCCGCGCGCCAGCGAAGTCCCCGCCGGCACGGTCGATATCTATCCGACGGTGCTGGAGTTGGCAGGGGTCGAGATGGAAGACCAGGTTCGGCCGCTGGACGGCGTGAGCCTCGTTCCGCTGATCGAAGGAGCGATGGAAAGCTGCGACAAGCCGCTCGGGTTTTGGGAGCACCCGGCGCGGGGCATCAGCACGCCCAGCCACAGGATCCTGCAGGCGCTGCTGGAGAAACAGCGCGGCGGCCAGTCGGAGGATGAGCCTCGGCCGGTGAAAGAGCCAGGGCGAGTCCCGCGTCGGAAGCGCGCCTCACCCGTCAAGGAGTTGCCGGGCGCTCCACAACCTTCGTCGATCGCCGGCGCCAGGCAATATCCCGAGGACGTGCTCCCCGGCCACTCGGCGTGGGTCGACGGCGACTGGAAGCTTCACCGCATCGCCAACGCGGAAGGCAACGCAAAGTACGAGCTGTACAACCTCGCCGAAGACGTCGAGGAATCCAACAACGTCCTCGCCGCCCATCCCGACCGCGCAGCCCAGATGCAAGAGGCCCTGGAAACCTGGCAAGGCTCCGTCGTTCGCAGCCTCAACGGCGAAGATTACTGACCACCGCCGGCTGTGGCGGTTCGAGGATTACTTTGAAGCCCTGTACGAGAGGGCGTAGCCGATGGTCGCACTACCGCTACCGGCGCCGACCTTTCCGGGATGTGGGCATCTGGTATCGTGGAAGTTGATATTTCCACGCCTCGCCGCTCGCCCCCGGTCCCGTTGTGCTGGCCCGCCTGCTGTTTCTGTTCATCGTCGTCCCGCTGATCGAGCTGACGCTGCTCTTGCTGTTGGCCAGGGTGACGACGATCGAGTTCACGCTGCTGTTGGTCCTGGCGACCGGGGCCCTGGGCGCTTTGCTGGCGAGGCAGCAGGGGCTGGCGGCCTTCCGCCGCATTCGCGAGGACATCCGCCAAGGCCGGGCCCCGGCGGGATCGGTGGTGGACGCGGTGCTGATCCTCATCGCCGGGGCCCTCTTGCTCACGCCCGGCGTGCTGACCGACGCCTTCGGGCTCTCGCTGCTCTGTCCGCCGTTCCGCCGGCGGTATAAGGCGTGGATGTTGCACTGGATTCACTCGCGGTTCCGCATCCGGACCGGCGGCGCCGGCAAGCCGCCGGGACGGACGGAGG
>JAHWKS010000575.1 GCA_019347795.1 Planctomycetota bacterium
GAACTACCGTAGGTCACGTTGCATGTCGGACCAGGCAACAGACTCGGCGGCGCCAATCTCCTCCTCAGGTACGCTCCAGCGAGAGGTCGGCCTGTTCGGCGCGACGATGATGGGGTTGGGGTCGATCGTCGGCACGGGGGTCTTCGTCAGCATCGGCATCGCGGCCGGGGCGGCGGGGCCTGCGGTGGTGCTGGCGATTGCCGTGGCGGCCGTGGTCGCCGCGTGCAACGGCCTGAGCAGCGCGCAACTGGCGGCCAACCATCCGATCAGCGGCGGGACCTATGAATACGGCTATCGCTGGCTCCACCCCAGTCTCGGCTTCACGGCGGGTTGGATGTTCCTGTGCGCCAAGACCGCTTCGGCCGCAACCGCGGCTCTTGGCTTCGGGGATACGCGCTGCACGCGCTGGGGGCGGGCCGATCGTGGGGCATGGCGCCCTTGGCCGTGGGCGTTGTCGCGGTGTTGACATTGCTGGTGTTGAGCGGCATCCGGCGGTCCAATGTGACGAACATCGTCATTGTTTCCGTCACGCTGGGATCGCTGGCGTTCTTTGTGCTAGCGGGTCTGCCGACCGCTTGGGAGGCGGGCGCGGACAACCTTACGCCGTTCTTTGCGCCGGTTTCGGGCGATGCGTCTCCGACAGCCGGATTGCTCGAAGCGTGCGCGCTGATGTTCGTCGCGTATACCGGCTACGGGCGGATCGCCACCTTGGGCGAGGAGGTCCATAACCCGCATCGCACGATCCCCGCGGCGATTATCGTGACGCTGTTGGCGTCGATGGCGCTCTACGTCTCGGTGGGGTTGATCGGCATTGCCGCGGTGGGCGCCGAGACATTTGCGGCGGCGGGAGCCGAGCGAGCCGCGCCCTTGGAGACTGTCGCCCGCCGGTTTGAAATTCCCGGCGCCGGCGCGGTGGTGGCGGTCGGCGCGGTGACGGCGATGCTGGGCGTGCTGTTGAACCTGATCCTGGGCCTGTCTCGCGTGCTCCTGGCGATGGGACGGCGGCGCGACGTTCCCGCGCTCTTCGCCCGCGTCACTGACTCGACGGCGACTCCGTATGTCGCCGTGATCTTCGTGGGCATTGCGATCGCGGCCTTGGCATCGCTGGGGAACGTGAAGGCCGCCTGGTCGTTCAGCGCGTTCACGGTCCTGATCTATTACGCGATCACGAATCTCGCCGCAATTCGAATGAGCCAACAAGAGCGGCTGTATCCCCGCGTGTTTCCCTGGGCCGGGCTGATTGCCTGCCTGTTCCTCGCCTTCTGGGTCGAGCCGACAATCTGGATGGTCGGGCTGGGATTGATCGCCGCCGGATTGGTCTGGCGGGTCGTCGCGAGACGCCTGATCCCGGCGAGTCCGTCAGCCGGCACGCGCTAGCGTCCGGCGCCCATGGGAGAACCGTGGACTAAAGGCTTCTGGGAGGCGGCTCATGCGTCGCGCACCGACTGGTCGATGCTGCTCGGCTCGCTCTTTCTCCTGATCCAAGGCGGCGGCGCCTGGTCCTGCGATCACAAGTTGGCTCGGCCGCGCGGCGACCAAGGTTGAGGGCTGACCGGCCGTCAGGTTTGCCTGACCGTCAAAGTCGCACAACGCACCGTGTGGTAACATTCGGCATCGGCGGCGTTTTCGTCGGATTCGTTGTGTTGGGCGCAATCTTAATAATCGGACCAAAAGCTCCGGTCCGATGATTCCCTGGGGAAGACGCGCTTCCCTTGCGCCTCACCTGCCTCCGAATCCCGCCGATGATAGAAATCCTCAGGAAGCGCCGTCGGCTCTGGCTGGGGCGGCCCATCGGGCGTTGTCGGTCCGCTCCCGGGCTTGGGCTGGCAGCGCTGGTTGCCGTCCATTTCGGCGTCGCGCTCGCCGATGCACAGACACCCGCCTGGCGGGGGCCGCCCACTCCGGCGCCGCCACGTCTGTTCGTTGCGGAAGCGTCTCCGGCGCCGGTCCAGCGACTCCCGGCGCCGTACGACCCGCAGGTGCGCCTGGCGGGGGCGGTGCTCCAGAATGACGGCGAGGAGGACGCTTCCGTCAGCGACCGTGTCAAAGAGTTGGAGGACGCTGTCAAAGAACTAAAGGAAGCGCAGGACGCCCCCCCCGACTTCCCCACGCTGGAGATCGGCGGGCGCATCCATTTCGATAGCTGGTGGTTTGCCGAAGACGACCCGGGCATCGGATTTTTCGAACATCCCGATACGGGCGTCGATCCGGAGAACCGCATCTTCTTCCGCCGAATTCGTCTCGAGCTGGAGGGGGACATCTGGAAGAACATGGGTTGGCGAATCCAAGTCGACTTCAACACGCCCGCGGAGGCGGAATACAAGGACGTTTACATCGCCTTCACCGACCTGCCGCTGTTGCATACTGTGAGGTTCGGCAATCACAAGCGGCCGCTGGGTCTGGACCACCTCAACAGCAGCCGGTTCAACGTGTTCATTGAGCGGCCGCTCGTGGTGGAGGCCTTTAACGAAGACGCCCGGCGGATCGGCGCCTCCTCCCAGGGCGGTTCGGAGGACCAGCTCTACAACTGGCAGTTCGGGGCGTATCTTCTGGAAAACACGGCGACTACCGGCGAGTACGTCGGCGATTCGCTCCAGGCGAGCCTCCACGGCCGGTTCTGGACCAGCCCCTGGTATGACGAGACCTCCGGCGGCCGCGGGTATTTTCACTGGGCCATCGCCGGCATGGGGGCCGACCCGGACGGCGACGTCGATCCGGATGACGCCAACGCGAATGAAGGGCGGTTTCGCACGCGCTCCGAGGTCCGCTCCGACGAACGGTGGCTGAATACGGGGCGCATCCCGGGCGCGTCGGCGTATGAAATCCTGGCCGTGGAGACCATCTTCAACGCCGGGCCGCTCCAAATCGTGGGCGAGTACCAGAACAACTGGACGCAGCGGAGTGACAATCCGCCCGGCGGCGGTCCCGACCTGTTCTTCCACGGCGGCTACGTCTACGTGGCCTATATGCTCACCGGCGAGCACGTCCCGTACGATCGCGAGTCGGGGACGATAGGCCGGGTTAAGCCGTTCGAGAATTTCTTTGTGGTGGAGCGCTGTCGCGGCGGAATCGGAAGCGGCTTAGGCGCATGGCAAGTGGCGCTGCGTTACTCGCACCTCGACCTGAGCGACTCCGACATACGCGGCGGGGTGGAGGACAACCTCACCCTCGGGCTGGTGTGGTATTTCAACGCCTACGCAAACCTGCAATTCAACGCGGTGTACGGCTCGATCGACGAGCACGAACCGGCGGGCGGGTTTACCGAAGGCGACTTCCTCGCGCTGGGCACGCGCCTCCGCATGGAGTTCTAATCGCGAGCCGTAATGGACTTCAACGAAGCTCAATTCCGTCTGCAACGAGCGCTGGGTTGGCCGATCCAGTAAGCGATATCCTCCTTGGCCGCCGTACTGTTTCAATGGTTGAACTGCCTTCCTGAGGACCGTCCCGATGCGTCACCTCATGCTGTGTCTGTGCGTGATCAGCCTCTCCGGCGGCTGCGCGTCGCTGCATCATGGATGCGGCGAGCCGCCGCCGATTGTTTGCCCCAAGTGCCACGAGCACTGCGCGTGCGAGGTGGAGAAAATCACAGAGAAGAAGGTGTGCTTCGACGTCGAGTGCGAGGCGATCTGCATTCCCCGGGTCAAGTTCTGGTGGGAAGACTGCTGCAAACCCCCCCGGTGCGCCAAGACGCGCCTGGTGAACGTGCTGGTCGAGAAGGACTACGAGTGCGAGCGCTGCGGCTACAAGTGGACCCCCGTCTGCTGCGAGAAGTGCGTCCACCCGTGATGGGGGCGTTCATTGGTTATCGTTCGAGCCGCCATGATCGTGGCAGCTATGGCAACTGCCTGCGCCGAATCGTTTCAGCCCGGTAAGCCGGTCGCGGCGCGTGCGCCCGAGGGATCGTGGTTGCGACGCCTCGCGAGTTCAGTAGAGATAGGTAGTGGGAAGCTCGCCGCGCTCACGGCGGGCGTGGCAACTTTCGAGAATATCGGCTCCACGCTTCTTGAGTAGTTCCTGATGAAGCCGCCGGGCGCCGTCCATCGGGCGCGGCGCAATTTTGTCGTAATGCTCGTTCCCTTCCCGATTCAAAATCGCAAGTTCGGCGGCTTGCTCGAGGGTGATGACGCCCGCGATATCCTTGTCGATCAGTTCCCGCCGCCGCGCTTCCTTCTCCTCGCTCCACCGGCCGCTCCCAGTCGACTCCCGCAGCAAGCCGTGAATGCGAGCGTCGGATGCCGCGATGAGCACGAAGCGCTCTTGCCGCTCAGGATCGACCACAAAAATCGGCTGGCCGTTCCCCTCGTCCAGGGCTCGTCGTTGTTCCGGTGAGATTGTGGGTGTCATGTCCCCATTATAGGGCCTGCGGCAGATCTGAGCCATAAATGTCTATGACGCGCGGCGGACACGATCGCTACAGCGATTTCAGATAGGCGATCAGGTCATCCAACTCCTCTTTGCTCAACTCCCCCAGGCCGCTGACGCGCTTTTTGAAGTTGCGCTATTTGGAAGGCTGGGCTGGAATTGGTATTGCATTAA
>JAHWKS010000576.1 GCA_019347795.1 Planctomycetota bacterium
GAGCGGCGCCTCGGCGCCGCCCTGGGGCACTTTCTGCACATCCCCTTTCCGCCCGCGGAGATCATGGCCGATCAGCCGCACGCCCGCGAAGTGCTGGAAGGCGTGCTGGCGTCCGATCTGCTGGGATTCCACATCCCCGCGTACATGGACAATTTCATCGCGTCGGCCGAGCAGGTGCTTTCCGCGAAGACGCACGAGCGGACCGAGCAGTCGGCGGTTCTGGAGCACGCGGGACGGCGGGTCCGGTTGGGAGCGTTCCCCATCGGCGTTCAGCCGAAGCAGCTTCAGAAGGAGCAAGACGTCGCCGCGGTGCGGAAGCGGCTGGCGGGGGCGGCGGAGCGGATCATCCTCTCGATGGACCGGCTCGACTACACGAAGGCCATCCCGCAGCGGCTCGAGGCGTACGGGAAGCTGCTGGACGATTACCCGGAGTATCGCGAGAAGATTTCCCTTGTGCAGTTGATCGACCTGTCGCGGAAGAGCATTCCCGCGTACCAGGAGGAGCGCGACAGTGTGGAGCGGATCATCCACCAGATCGAAGCGCGACACAACTCGTGGAGGTCGCTCTTCTTCGCCGCCGAGCGGTGGACGCGAAAGGAAGTGGCGGGGGTGATGCGATTGTCGCCGGTAGCCCTGATCACGCCGCGCTGCGACGGCATGAACCTGGTGGCCAAGGAGTACGTGGCCGCCGCGCCGGAAGACGGCGTCCTGGTGCTCAGCCGGCAGGCCGGCGCCGCCTGGCAGTTCGGCCAGCACGCCGTAATGGTGGACGGAACATCGCCGCCGAGCATCGTCGAAGGCCTCCGCACCGCCCTCGAAATGCCGGAGCAGGAGCGCCGCGCCCGCATGAGCAAGCTCAAAGAAAACGTCACCCGCGAAGACGTCTTCTGGTGGGCCGGCCGCTTCCTGGACGAACTGCAACGGTAGAGGGGTCAATCACGAACCGTCATTTGCCCGGAGTATATTTGGTGAAGAATCGCGACATTGGCATAGCCCAATCGTTCGGCAATGCGCGTGAACTTGTCTCGATTGACGGAATCGTCGTTGTAGTGGTAGGCAATTGCCAGATTAGCGGCAATAACGGGGTGGGTTTTGTCGAGGTCGTAGCCTTTTCTGGCGTACTCCAATGCCTTTTGATCTTCGCGCCGTATTAATGCAATTGTCGTCATGCTCGAATACGCTTGCGCGTAGCTCTCATCGACTTCCAGAGCTCTTTCATACGCTTCCATGGCTGCATCGTAGTTCCCTCTCTTGCGATGAACGATGCCTAAGCCCGTAATTGCCTGAAACTGCTTCGGGTCGATTGCAAGGGCCGACTCGTAGGCGGTTTGCGCTTCATCGATACGGCCATTGTCTTGGTAGGCATGTCCAAGTATCGTCCAGGCGAGTTCATCGCCGGGAAATGTGCTCAGATAGTTCTCTAGCTCAATGATCGCCCTGGCAGTATCGCCTTCCTCATAGATCGTAGCGATTCGATCAAGGCGCAGTCGATCCTTCTTTCCAATGTTTGACGGGCCCTCGCAACCGGTGAAAAGCAGTAGCATAAGAGCCGCTCCGATTGTTCTCATCGCTTTGAACCAGTCTTTCGCGTTAACCTCGAACGCCGTCCTTGGATTTGCCTGGATTGAATATTAGCAAGCATTGATCCGGGCACAATCATGGGCGAGTCGCGTGAGGCTATTTCCGGCTAGCGCTCCTGAGGGATGAGCCCGGCTGCGGGCGACGAGCTGCAGCGGCTGCAATCATTCGGTTGCCTCCCACTGCTGAATCAGTTTCTCTAACAGCGGGTCGAGCGACTCCGCGTCGGCAATCGGCTGGTCGCACGGCAAGTGCAGCGTGCGATGGCCGGATAAGGCGCAGTAGACGTTGACCATGCGGCCGTCGCGGGCGGTGACGTAGAGGCGACGGCCGTCGCGGCTGAAGGCGGCGTCCTCGCCGATCTCGTCTCCGAAGGCGGCGGGGATTGCCTCCCCGGTCGCCACGTCGCGCAGCTCGATGCTCGTTCCGGCCATCAGCAATTGGCTCTCGGCGAAGTCGAACGCGAGCGAGGAGCGGCGCATCATGTGGGGTTTGATCGTCTGCAAGTTTTCCCTCGTCGCCGAATCCCAAATCGTGACGACGGGGCCGTTGTCGATCGCCAGCAGTCGGCCGCTGGGGCTGAAGTTGATGAGCCGGCCGCCGCTGGGGAGGCGGCGAACTTCGCTGCCGGTCTCGCGATCGACGAGAGTGGTTTCGCGCCCATTCGACCAGGCGAACAGCGGGCCTTGCGACTGAAACGCCATATCGCCGGCGCCTCGCTGATACGGATTGTTGATCGTCCGCACTTCCCGGCCGGTTTCCAGTTCCCACACGAGCAAGCGGTCGATGCCCGGTTGGCCGCGAGCGTTCAAACCGACGGCCAGAAACTTCTCATCAAGGCTGAACTTGATTTCCGCGACATTCTCCTGTGCAATGTCCCGGCTCGCCAGGACTCGACCGGTTTCGGACTGCCGAATCGTGAGCGACTTTCCTTTTGGATCGACCTCCGCGACCACGGCGCCGGTAGCGCTGGGCCAATGCGTGTGCCAGGCCGATGGGGCGCGCGGTTCATTCGGCAAGGGCAGGCGGACCAGACGCGGATCGTCAGCAGGCCAGATGCGAACTTCACCACGGGCGTCGCCGCTGGCAAGCACGCCACTGGGTCCATAGGCGAGACAGTAAACAGCGCCCATGTGTCCCACCAGATCCCGGCTCTTGGACATCGGATTTATGGCGGTGCTCCAGATGCGGACGAGCTTGTCGTACCCGCCCACCGCGAGGAGATGGCCGTTCAAGGCGACGCACGTGATATCGGTGCGGTCATTGAGGCGATGCTCGTTCCACGACGCGTTAAAGTTGGCGTCCAGGCGCGGGCTGCCGGGCTGGAGCACGTTCAGCCAGCCGTCCTCGATGAAAAAGAATTGCGGGCCGCCGGTCTGCGGGAAATCGACGATGCCGTCCACCTTCTGCCGCTGCAGGCCGTAGGCGTGGTTGTGAATCCCGCGGCGGTCCAGGTTCGGCCAGTTCCAGAAGTCCAGCCCCAGGTCGTGACAGCCGGCATAGAGAATCTTCCCATCCGGCGAGAAGCCGAGATTCCACACCACCTTCCACCCGTCCCAAGGCGTCCCCGCGTGCGGAGTCCCGACCTGCCGGGCGCCGGCGATTCCTCCTTCCTGGCTCGGCGGCGGCAGCTCTTCCTTGCCGGACTCGACATGCCAGCACTTCCAATGGTTGTTGTAGCCTCCGGCGCACACGTATCGGCCGTCGGGGCTGAACGCGACGGCGCGGCCGCCGAGGTGGCGGTCGTTCTGCACGGACAGCCGCTCCTCGCCCGAATCCACATCCCACACCCGCACGGTGCCGGTGCGATTCCGCTGCAGGATAAAACTCGTCGCGGCAAGCAGCCTTCCATCCGGGCTGAAGGCGACGCTGTGATCCCAGACGCGCTGGTCCTTGGGGTCTATCGCGCCGGAGCGTCGGCCGACGGCGATCTTCCAGCGGCTCTTTTGCGCGCCGCGACGGAGGTCCCAGACGGTGACCGCGACTTCATCAGAGGCCGCGAGGTAACGGCCGTCGGGACTAAACGCCAGCGAGCGCGGCGCCGACGGATTCTTGAAGACCTGAGATGACGTGCGGAGGAGGTGATCCCAGTATCGCCACTCGACGCCACGAAAATCGAACTTCCCGCCGCCGCGCGCCGGATCGTGGCGGGCCACCAGCTCGTGCAGCAACTGGATCTCGCCCGACTCCCAGGCGGCTTGCATTCCTTGCACGTCCTGCACGTATCGCTGCCAGGCGCGGCGTTCTTCGGCGGTAATCGCCCGCTGGGTTTCCGACTCGGCCAACGCCGCCTTTTCCTGCACTTCCTTTTCCTTGACTTCAATTTGCTCCTTCTGAGTCGATATCTGTTCAGACTGCCTTCGCACCTCGGACGTGAGCGTGGCGCGGTCGCGATTCAAGTAGGCGGACCACGCTCCGGCGATGATCACGATGATCAGCACGGCGGCCGAAAGCGCGGCGACGGCCGGGCTGCGGCGCCGCCATCGGACGCCGCGCTCCCAGAGCGAGATCGGCCGCGACTGGATCGGCAGGCCCTCCAGATATCGGCGCAACTCATCCGCCAACTCCCGCGCCGTGGGAAAGCGCTTGTCCGGGTCCTTCTCCAAACAGCGGGCGCAGATTGTCTCCAGGTCGCGCGGTAGCGACGGATGAATGCTCCGCAGCCGCGGCGCATCGCGAGTCGGATCGCCCACGGCAAGCTGAATCTGGGCCGCCGTTCCGGTGAACGGCAGCCGGCCCGTCAGCAGCTCGAACAGCACCACGCCGAAGGCGAATACGTCGGTGCGGCAATCGACGCTTTGGTTCTCTCCGCGGGCCTGCTCCGGCGACATGTACCCGACCGAGCCGACCACGGCGCCTTCCTGCGTCATCGTCGGCGCGGCGGAGTTGGTTTTCGAGATGCCGAAGTCGAGCAGGTACGGGGCGCCGCCCGAAAAAGAGCCTGATTTGAAGATACC
>JAHWKS010000577.1 GCA_019347795.1 Planctomycetota bacterium
TTTATTCGAGCGCTGAATACTGCACAGATCGGATCTGGCAGGCTCCGATATTGGCAGGACGAACTTTGGAATGCATTCGCCAAAACCACGTCCGACAGTCCTCTCGACTACGCAACGATCCTGCAGACATTCGCGGTGTGCGAAGTGCATGACTGCGATTTGGTCGCTGACACTGTACTATCGCCTTATAGCCAACTGCAAAACTATCGAACGCAATCGCCCGATACAGGGCTTCACTCCGGAACGAGTGACAAATCTCCAGTGGACGGTCTTCGCCAAGCACGTCGATGGTCGCGCTTGGCGCCGGCTCGACCAACTCCATCGTCGGTTTCGTGGCCCGGTTCCGCATGTTGACGGTGAAGCGCGGGAGAAGAGCCCACGGATAGCAAAGCCGACCCTCGGATAGGGAATGCCAGCATAAAGCCGAATATCTTCTTCATCCGTGGGTCGGCTATCCGTGGGCCTTTCAAGGACGCACGGCAATGCGCCGGCTCACCCATCCGCATAAGTCGTCGAGGTACTTCGATGGATCCGGCTCGAACTCCAGCGTGTGGGCGGCGTGGGGATACTCGATCAGCGTTTTATCGCGAGCCGCGATGCGGCGGAAGAAGTCGCGGGTGCGGTGGTTGTCGATGATGCGTTCGCGGCCGGCGAGCATCATGAGCGTGGGAATCGTGATTTGCTCGGCGGCGGCGCGGGCGATCTCGTTGAGCTTCAGGTCTTCCAGGGCGAAGCGGATCGTGATGCGGCGGAGCGTGAGCGGGTCGCGGCGGATGTAGTCCTGCCACGCGGGCGAGTCGGTGAAGAGCGCCGGGTCCTTGAGCGGGATGGCGATGCGCCGGGACTGCAGTCCCGCGGCGCCGGCGAGCTGTAACGCCGCTCGCTGCACCACATTCGCCTGCTGTGAGGCGTAAAGCCCCGGACAGATAAGAGCGACTCCCGCAAACAAGTCGGGTCGGCGGGCCGCGACGGCCGGCGCCAGCTTGCCGCCCCAACTGATCCCCAGCAGGAACGTCGGCAGGTTGTCCGGAAAGCGTTCGGCGTAGGACTCGACATCGCGAAACCAGGTTTCGCATGAGGGCGTGTCGCCGCGAGCCGCGAGGTTCAAGCCCGAGCCGCGGCGATCGAGGAAGTGCACCTCGACCCCCTCGGCCCCGAGCCGCCCGGCGCTGGGATGGTACCAGCCGCCGTGACTGACGATCCCGTGGATGACGATCGCCCTCGCCCGCGGCTGCGGCGGCCGCCAGACGCGCACCGCGAAGCGATAGCCGTCTGCGGCGGTGAAGTGCTCGATGGCGGAGGCAATGGGCGACATATCAGCGGACGACGATTGAACCGCCCCGAAGGGGCGAAGGCATGTGGCCAGGGGCGTCAGCCCCTGGATGGACATGGAAGAGTCGCGCCAAAGCCCCGCAGGGGCGACAGGTCTTTCGCCGATCCCATCTGTCGCCCCTGCGGGGCTTTCGTTGACTTTTTGACGGACCTCCCACGGGCTTGCGCCCGTGGCCACACGCCGTCGCCCCTTCGGGGCGTGTCAAAGGCGACGTTTCCCATCTTATACGCGCCTATCCCATTCTCCTCGTTACTTCGTGACCTTTCATGCGATTCAATGCCTTGAGGTCCACCGTGACCCCCAATCCTGGTCCGGCAAGCGCCCGGGCGCAGCCGCCATAGCGGAACGTGACGTCTTCGTTGGTTAACAAATCGCGGAGCAGATGCCGATCGTACGAGCCTTCCAGATAGCGGATGTCCGGGACCGCGACGGCCCAGTGCCGGCCGGCGGCCGAGAGCAGCCCCGACTCGCCGGGATGACAGCCGAGTTGATAGCCGAGTCCCGCCTCGCGCGCAATCGCCGCCAGGCGGAGGCTGTTCAAGAACCCGCCGCACTTGGAGAGGCGGATGTTGAACAGATCGCACGTCTGTTCGCGGATCGCCGCTTCGGCGTCGATCAGGCTCGTGAGCGATTCATCGAGCATGATCGGCGTCGCCACGCGGCGTCGCAGTCCGGTGAGCGACTTCACCTCGGCGTGCGGAACCGGCTGCTCGACGCACGTGATGTCGCACTCGGCGAGCGATTCAATTTTCGCTGCCGCTTCCGACGCCGACCACGCCTCGTTCGCATCGAGTCGAATGTCCATTCCTCCGCCCAGCCAGCGGCGCAAGCGACGCAATCGGACGAAGTCATCCACGCCCGCCACGCCCACCTTCACTTTGCACTGCCGGAAGCCGTAAACCCGCATCTTGAGCGCCGACATCCGCTCTTTCCGGGCGCCGACGGCCGTGATCGTCGTCGAATACCGCACGCGATCGCGATGAACGGCGAAGCCGCGCGACGGCTCGAAGTGACGCGTGACCTCGCTTACCGGTTGCCCGAGCAGTCGCCCGAAGGCGTCAAGGACGCTCAACTCCACGGCGCATCGCAGTGCGTTGCCGTAGGCGCCGCGGGGATCGTCGCACATCGCCGAGGGGTTGAACGCTTCGCACATCGCGATCACATCAGGCCAATCGCCCGCGTCGTGCGAGAATGCTTCGTCCAGCGGCGCCGCGGCGAATTCCTCGATGGCGCCGTCGGGAGTTTCGCCCGTAACGTACTCTCGCGGAACACCCTCGCCCCAGCCGACCGTTCCATCGGCCAGCCGGCAGCGGACGACGAGGTTCTCGCTGGCGCGGCGCGTAAAGGAGGCGTGCTTGAACTCGCGTCGCAGCGGCAGGTTGACCACGTAGGCGTGGAGCTCAGCGATTCGCATGGGCGCCGGTTCCACGAAGCGCGGCCGGCCGCTTTCCCGTGGCCCAATCCAATGCCTCCCGCATACCGTCCTGGAAATCGACCTGGGGCTGATAGCCGAGCTCCCGCTTCGCCTTCTCGATCGAGAAGTCGAGGTTGAGCGCCATGAACTTGATGGCCGCCTTCGTCAACAGCGGCGGCTGCGTCGCGCCGCGGAGCTTCGCGAAACCTTCCATCACCGGCGCCGCCGTCGTCGCCAGCCAGAGCGGCACGCGGGCTGGACGCGGCTTGCCGAGATAATCGGCGAAGGTCATCAAATACTCTTCGCGAGTGACCAACCGCTCATCGCGGATGTTGTACGTCTGCCCGAGCGCCTTCTCGGAGTCGATCGCCAGGAAGATCGCGTCCACCAGATTGCTCACGTGGGTGTTGTTGAGCACCTTCTTTGGATCGCCGATGAACTTCACCACTCCCGATTCGAACTTCTGGATTAGCCGGGGAATGACGTGCCGCTCGCCGGGACCATAGATGAAGCCGGGACGCACGATCACCGCCGGCAGAGAGAACCGCCCGATGTGCTGGTTGACGAGCACTTCCGCCTCCGCCTTGGTGCGGGTATAGCCGTCCAGTCCCGTCAGGTCGGGCGGAGTCGTCTCATCGGTCCCATAATGGTGCCGGGCGGGATAGACGCCGAGCGAGCTGACTTGGATCCATCGCTTGAGCCGTTCTTCGTGTTCGACCACCGTGAGCATGTGCTCCAGCCCCACAACGTTTATCGCCCGATACTTCTCCGCCGGTCCCCAGTCGCCGATGTGGGCGCCGGAGTGGACTACAATGTCCACGCCCGCCAGCGCCGCGGGGAGCGAGTCGTAATCGCCGAGGTCCCCTTCGACGTACTCCGCGTCCACGCCTTCCAGCAGCGTGCGATCGGAATTTGGCCGGACCAGCAGGCGCACGTTGTAACCGAGGTCGATCGCCCGGCGGGCGACGAAGCTGCCGACCATGCCCGTGGCGCCGGTCACCAGAAGTTTTTCATTTGGCATCAATTGTTTCCCGATGGTTGGTCAAAAGGCGGTCGACGAACTGCAGGTCGCCCACGAGGCAGGGCTGTTTGAACTCTTCCAGGTTCCCCCGCTGGGCGGTCTTCTGCCGGCGATAGGCGTCCCACGTCCCCGGCGGAATCTCGCGAATCGCCAGCGGCTCCAGCCGCCCGGTGCGGCGTTTCTCGGCGTATTCGCAGTTTAGCTCCCCCAGCCGGGCATCGACCCGGACAGCCAGCGCCTCCTCTTTTCCGCCGGCGGTGTGCGGCTCCAGCAGCAGCAAATAGCCGGGACGTTCGCCCATCACCGGCGCGACGGTGAAGTGGTCGATCGTCAGGTCCAGCTCGCGGAAGCTGTCGCGCACCGCGGACACCACCTGGAACTCGCTCAGCTTCTCGCCGGTGATGCTGGAGAAGTGGGCCCCCTTGTTGAGGAACTCCAAAACCGGCACCTGCCCCTCGAAGCCCACGCAGCGGACGACGTCGTGAATGTCGTAGCGATACAAGCCTGCGGAGGTGGTGAGCAGAATGTAAGAGTGCCGGCCGACCTCCAGTTCGTGTGCTTCGATCGCCGTGGCAACGGGCGAGCCATGCTCCTCCTCGGGAATGAACTCGAAGAAGTGGTGGATGTACTCGATCACCCCGGCCGTGGTGCCGTCGCGCAGTGGACTTGTCAGGCGGCCTTCGCTGGCCGACAGGCCGTGATCGCGCAGTGGCACGTCGCCATACCACCACTTGAGCTGTGGCAGGTATACCCC
>JAHWKS010000578.1 GCA_019347795.1 Planctomycetota bacterium
CGCGGCGTGCGGCCGAACTCGCCCCACATCACCACGGTCACGTCTTTGTCGAGTCCCCGGTCCGCGAGATCCTGCAGCAGCGCGCTCATCGCGATGTCGAGCTTGGGGAGTTGCTGCTTGAGCTTGACGAAGTTCTGGCCGTGGGTGTCCCAGCCGCCCCAGTTGAAGGTGACGACGCGCACTCCCGCCTCGACCAGCCGGCGGGCCAGCAGGAAGTTCCGGCCGTCCCGCGCGTAGCGCTCGACCACCTTGGGATCCTCTTTCCTGAGGTCCAGCGCATCGGCCACCGTGCCGGACACAACCACGTCCACCGCTCGCTGCGTGAAGGAATCGAGCGCCTCCATCTGGCGCGAGCTGTCCATGTCGCGCCGCAGGCGATCAAGCGAAGTCAACAGCTTCGTTCGCTTCTCCAACCGCTCGGCGGTCAGGCTGCCGGAGAGCCGCAGGTCGCCGCCGTTGGGTTGATACGGCTTGCAGGATGGGCCGAGATATCCCGGCTCGCCGCCGTTGTAGGAGATGAACGGCGGGGCGCCGCCGGCCGAAGGGCCCAAGAGCCGCGTCACCACGCTTCCCAGCGCCGGCCGTCCGCCGACGTTCTCCAGGTCCCGCTGCGAGTAGCCGGTGTGCGTGTGGAAGTTGCTGTGCGAGTTGATCATCCCCACCAGCGAGCGAATCACCGCATACTTGTCGGCCATGCGGGCGAGCCGGGGCATATGCTCGCAAATCTCAATCCCCGAAACGTTCGTGGCGATGGGATTGAACTCGCCGCGGTACTCGACCGGCGCCTTCGGCTTCAGGTCGAACATGTCCTGGTGCGACGGGCCGCCGCCCAAGTGAATGTTGATGACGGCCTTGGTGGAAGAGCCGACCCCCGCCGCCTCCTCCGCCCGCAGCAGGTCGGTCAGCGTCAGGCCGCCGATCCCCATGGCGCCGATCTGCAGGAACGAACGACGCGACACGCCATCGCAATAGCGGCTCTTGCCGCCGGAGAGCAGATTCCACATCGGCCGAACCTTTCCTAGGAGGGAAATCGTCCTGTCCCATCGAAACCACCTTCAGTCTATTGGATTCCGCAACCACGAATCAACGCTTCTCGATACAATTGCCCTGCGGATTTTTCCGCGGTAAACTGCCCTTCGACGTTGGTCGCTCCACGGTTTCAGAAAGGGGACTCCGCATGGCGGAAATAGCCAGGCTTTCGGTCGGCTCCGAGCAGTTGGAACTGCCCGTCTTCGAGGGTACCGAGGGAGAGCGGGCCCTCGACATCTCCAAGCTCCGCGCCCAGAGCGGTCTGATCACGCTGGACGAAGGCTACGTCAACACCGGCTCCACGCGCAGCGCCATCACGTTCCTGGACGGCGAAGCGGGAGTGCTGCGCTATCGCGGCTATCCGATCGAAACGCTGTGCGAGCACTGCGATTTTGTCGAGGTCAGCTATCTGCTGATCTACGGCGAACTGCCGACGGCGAAGCAACTCGAGGACTTCCGCGCGTCCATCCGCCGGCACACGATGCTGCACGAGGACATCCGGCAGTTCTATAACGGCTTCCCCCGCGACGCTCACCCGATGGGAACGCTGGCCTCGGTCGTGAGCGCCCTTTCGACGTTCTATCAGGATTCGCTCAACCCTCATGACCCGCAGCACGTGGAAGTGTCGATCCATCGGCTGCTCGCCAAGCTGCCGACGATCGCCGCCTACAGCCACAAGAAGTCGGTCGGGCAGCCGTTCATCTATCCGCAGAACGATCTTTCCTATTGC
Source organism: Planctomycetota bacterium (assembly GCA_019347795.1). Lineage (GTDB taxonomy): Bacteria > Planctomycetota > Planctomycetia > Pirellulales > Pirellulaceae > JAHWKS01. The sequence goes on from JAHWKS010000578.1 coordinate 1,760, forward strand.
GAGAACTTCCTGCAGATGATGTTCGCCGTCCCCTGCGAGCCGTTCGAAAGCGACCCCGACTTCGTCCACGCCCTGAACCTGCTTTTGATCTGCCACGCCGATCACGAGCAGAACTGCAGCACCTCGACGGTGCGGATGGTGGGCTCGGCCGACGCGAACCTCTTCGCCAGCGTGGCGGCGGGGATCAGCGCGCTGTGGGGTCCGCTGCACGGCGGCGCCAACGAAGCGGTGGTGAGCATGCTCGAGCAAATCCGCGACGACGGCGGCGACGTGCAGAAGTACGTGCGGATGGCCAAAGACAAGGACGAAGGCTTCCGCCTGATGGGTTTCGGCCATCGCGTCTATAAGAACTTCGATCCGCGGGCCAAGATCATTCAGGCGGCCTGCAGCAAGCTCTTGGGGAAGATGAGCATCCGCGATCCGCTGTTCGAGATCGCGCAGCAGTTGGAGGAGGTAGCCCTGCGCGACGATTACTTCGTGGAGCGGCGGCTGTATCCCAACGTCGATTTCTATTCCGGCGTCATCTACCGGGCCCTCGGCATGCCCGTGCCGATGTTCACCGTGCTCTTCGCCATGGGGCGCCTCCCCGGGTGGATCGCGCATTGGGTCGAGATGATGCGCTCGCCCACCAAGCGCATCTACCGGCCGCGGCAGGTCTATACCGGTCCCACGGAGCGGGAGTTCGTGCCGGTCGAAAAACGCGGCTAGACAAATCAGCCGCGACGCGCCAGCGTCCGGTTCTTTCCGGCGAAGGCAAACCTTCCGCAGCGACGGTTTCCAAAGGAACATCATGACGGACGCCGAACTGCTCGCGCTGCTGGATCGCAAAGGTCCCGAGCAGCTTTCGCTCTTGGAGTTGGAGCGGCTGCGAACCGCGCTGCGGGAGTCGGAGTCGCTGCGAATTGAGCTGCTAGAGCGCCGGCAGATGCGGGAGTATCTGGTCGAGGCGCTGGCGCGCATCGACGTCTCGCTCGATTCTTTGTTGAGCCAGGTCGAGCGGAGCTCGTCGCGCGGCGGGCGGAGCCGAGCGGCTGCGGCGGTCATCGTGCTTCTATTGCTGATGCTGGCCGGCGCAGCGATTTGGCGGCCGTGGAGCGAGCCGCCGCTCAAAGTCGCCGACGCGAAGAACCAGGCGGCCGCCGATGCGGATGAGCAAGACCCCTCAAAATCGAAGGCGACCGACAACGCGACCGATGTCAACCGTCGCGAAAGCGCCACGGATTCTGCCGAGCCGGCGTCTCCGGATCTGCGGAGTTCGGAACCCGAGGCAGCGCGTCGCGAAGATCCCAATACTCCGGCGCCGGGCCCGCAGGCGGAACGGTCGGCGCCGGCCGTCCCTATCGGCCCCTGGGAAGCAGCGCTCGATCCCGCGACGCCCCCGGCCGACTTCTATGAAGTTTGTTTTCGCCCGTTCGACACCGCCCGCACGACGCCCAGCAAAGACGATCTCGCCGAGTGGCTCACGCCGATGAACGCCCACGCTTCGATTGGCGAGCAGCGAACGTCGGTGGGCAACTGCGGCGCGGTCAACGGACTGTTGCGGCTGACACCTCCGCTCACTGAAGACGCCGCACTGCGATTCTCGCTGGAGGATTATGACCGGCTGAAGATCCACGCCTTCAACGGCGATCGCGGCGCGACCCTGATCTTCTATCAAGGCATGAACTTCGGTTGGGCGGCGTACAACACGACGCGGCAGCCCGGCGCCGCGCAGCCCGATACGTACGTGCTTGCCGGGACCGACGGCGGACGCAACGGGCGGACCGAGATTCGTCACGGCGGCCCTTACGAGCTGCGGTTCCGCCAGGACCGGCTCATCCTCAGCCGCGGCGACGTGCCGATTGTTTCTGCGCCGCTGGAAGGTCCGCCGGCCGAGGTCTACTTCGACGGCAAGGCCGCGTTCCTGGGACTGGCGATGGTTAAGACAACGCCGCCGCCGTTTCCGCAGCCGGACATCGCTCCGGCCGGCGAGCCGCTGCAGCCGGCGCAGCTCGACTGGAAACTCTCGCTCGCCGACGGGGCGGAGTTTAAGAAGCTGCCCGGCGGCGACGTCGAGTTGACCGCCGACAATACCGAGCGGCGCGGGTTCGTCGTCGCGCCGCTCCCGGGCGAAGGTCTGCGGGAGATCGTGTTGCAGCTTGGCGACGTCTCGCCCGGCATGGCGGTCTTTCTCGGCCGCGGCGAAGAAGGACGCCCGTTCGAGATCGTGAAGTTTCTCCGCGATCAACCGACCGGCCGGCTCTGCCTCGCGCTGCACGGCGACGACGACGCCTTCGAGCGACGCTTCCATCCCGTCGATGAGCGCATGGTCCCGTTCGTTCCCGAGCGGCCGTGGCTGAAGCTGCTCTTCGGCTGCGGCATTCTTCGCTGCTGGCTGAGCGCCGATGGCGCACATTGGGCCGAACCGTTCCACGACCTCCGCTCCGGACTTCCCGGCGACGTGACGCATCTAGGGCTGCACGTCGCGGCAAAACGTCCCGGCTGCCGGCTGGTGCTGAAGAGCGTTCGGGCGCGGCCGCTCGCTGCGATTCCATCACTCGCAGGGGAAACGCTGCTCCGCGAGGCGCCGGCGTGGCCCTTGCTCGACAACTACGGCGAATGGTTGGACCGCGCGATCGCTGCCCAACCTTTCGACGCCGACGCCGACGCCTGGCGCCGCGCCTGCGCCGTCAAGACATTGGCCGCCGGCTGCAGCCGGTCCCTCGGCGAATCGCTCGTGAACGCCCTGGTGGACGACGCCGCGTCGCGATTGCCGGTCGA
>JAHWKS010000579.1 GCA_019347795.1 Planctomycetota bacterium
CCCCCCATCGGGAAATCGTAAGGAAGGAGCCTGTCATCACGAATTCTCTCGCATCCGTCGCATCATCCTGGGCCGCTGCTCCCTCGGCCCCGCCCACGTCCCGCGCCAGGATCGAGGAGGGATACGCTGAATGGAGCATCGCCTTTCCCTCCCCCGCGACGTGCACGCTGAAGACGATCTGGACCATCATCAAGAGGGGCAGCACGAATCCTGCGGCCAAGCGGTTTCGCCCGACGCACGCCGAAAGCACAAGTCCCATCCCCGCCGCCGCGCACGCCACCGGCAGCAGGTACGCCATGGGCCAGAGCGCTCCGTAAAGGGCCTGAAATCCGAGCAGTCGTCGCAGCCCGTACACCAGGACGTAAAACACCGCCGCTTGAGCGACGGCCAAGCTGTACAGCGTCACGGTTTTCGCGGCCACGTACGCCGATGGCCGAAGGAACAGTCGCTGCTCGTGATCGTAAACTTCGCGTTCGCTGGCGATGCTCTGGGCGCTGAGACTGGCGCTCAGCCAGATCACCGACACGACGCACAAAAACCCCAGCAGCGCCAGTTGATCGCTGGGGACCACGGCGTTGGCCCCGGCGAACACGACGGGCGTCAAGCCGACCGGGAGACCGAGCCGCTTCCATGGCCGATTGCGGATGAGCGTGATTTCTCGCTGCAGGAGCGTTCCCAGTTGATCCGCCCACGAGGTGCGTGGTTTCGCAGGGTCGGCTACTCGCGACTTAGCCGGAACTTCGCTCAGCGGCGGCGGCGACGGCGCCTCCAGTTGGTCGTAGTCCAGGTCGAGAAATCGGCCGCCGGGGATCCCCCTTCGCAACTTTTCGGGAGTCCCATCAAAGACGAGTCCGCCCTTTCCCACCACCAGTACGCGGTCGAACAACGGCAACCGGTGCAGGCTATGGATCACCGCCACCACGGTGCAGCCTCGCAGGCTGAGACTCCGCAGGAACGACAGCAGTTGGACCTCCGCATCAGGATCCAGGCCGCTGGTCGGCTCGTCCAGAAAGAACAGGCGCGGCTGCCCAATTATCTCCGTCGCTGTCCGCACGCGGTTTGCTTCGCCACCGCTCAACTCCTTCGGCGCGGCGCTCCAGCGATCTCGCCCAAGGTCGATCTGGCGCAGTACGTCGTCCACCTTCCGCAGATTCACCTCTCCGCCGCGGAACCGCGCGCTAAGCTGCACAGCTTGCCGGGCGGTGAGATCCTCGTGGACGAACGGCCGCTGGGAAACGTAGCCGAGGACGCTGCGATACCAGTCATCAGCGGCGTCGATGTCGCGCCCGTCCGCGTAGATCGCTCCGCAGTCGCGACTCCCTTGGCCGCCGACCAGCGCCTCCAGCAGCGTCGACTTTCCCGCACCGCTGCGGCCGCAGATCGCCACCAACTCACCGCGGTCAATATCGAATGACGCGCCGCCGAGCTTGCCCAACCGATCGACCTCGCGCGCTTGAAGCCGGACGCCCTCGATCCCCGCAACCGGAATGAGCATGCCGTCAGACGCGCTATACAGCCAGGCGCAGCCCGCCAGTTGAACGAGGTCCCCCGATCGGAGCCGGTGAACGAGGATCTCCTGGCGATTCACGTAGGTTCCGCTGGCCGACCCCAGGTCGACGATCCAATGCACCGCCGGATTGCAGTGTGGTTGGCGGATGATACGGCAATGGCGGCCCTCCAATCGCGTCTGGGAGACCTGGATGTGGCGATCGCCGGGCTCGATTCCCTTTCCGATGGAGACTCCCGCCAGGCTGTCGCTGAGGCGGATTTCCTCGCCGAGGGGCGCGTCTATTCTCTCTTCGGTGCGCCGCGACCTGGCGACTGCCTCCAACCAGACTCGCAAACGCATGCCGCTCCACTCGCATTCCCCCGGCAGTTCCACGGCTTGCACCCCGTCGTCGCCAGCCAATTGCAGCGGCCCGTCGGGGGACGAAATGCTAAGACGCATCGTGCAGCCGTTTGGAGCGGCCAGCTCCAGTGCGCCGGGGCCGGCGCAAGTCAGCTCGGTTTCCCCGCCTAGCCACCGGGCCTCGACCCTCAGTCGCCAGGGCCGCTCCGGGATTCTTTCGGCGACAGCCAATGCGCGCTGGAACTCCGGCAGCTCACGCACCCAATCCACGGGCTGTCGGCAGCGCCCGCAGCGCTCCACCGACGCCGGCAGCAGCGTCAGGCAGTACGGGCAGGCCACTCGCTCTTCGCCAACATCACTGGTCATTCGTTAGCCCGCGATTCATTGCTCCTCTGCCGGCGTCGCAACATTGGGATGGTCGATGCGCGCCGCCTCGTAGTACGACTGGACGTTGATCGCGCGCCTCTTCGTCAGGCCCGACAGGAGATGCCCCTTTCCCGACCACCAGGTGTCCATCGTCCAATTCAGACGAGCCTCGCAAAGCATCTTTTCGTCCAGAGAGAACTGCAGAATGCTTTTGCCCTTCGGACGGATTCGCGCCTCGTGATCCGCGGGATCGGACGGCGACAGAAAATCGACTTCGCCTCCCACCAAGGCGAGGGTGGCGATCGGTCGCCCTTGGTCGTCAACCTCGTCCTGCTCGCGCTTGAGCTTCAGCTCGCCCCTGGCGGTCGTGTCCAGGCCGAAAGCGACGAGACTACTCACCTCTTCCGCCTGTACGCTCCAACTCTCGCCGGGCTCCTTGTTTGCCCCGGGAAAGATGTAGTAGTCCAGCAGCAAGCTGCCCCCGTGGGCAAGGCGCTCCAGGTCGTGGGGCGTCATGGGTTCGCCACGAGTGACCTTGATATAGGTGACGCCCAGCCCGGAAACGTATTCGATCTCGAACTCCCTCTCGCTGAGTTGCTCCACCTGTTCGACAATCTCCACCTCGGCCCTGTCGGCGATTTTCCAGCCGAGTCGCTTCAAAAGATCCTTTCCCTGCGTCAGCGCACCTTTGAGCTTGGGGTCGAACCCGTGAAATACTTTCCACGTTGCCTTCACCAGCCGGTATCTCGGGTCCCGGCGCAGCGCCAGGTCGATCATCGTCCCCAACTCCTGAAGCACTGGGGAATCGGGCAGACTCAATTCCAGCGTGGAGTGCGAATTCGCCTTAACTTGAGTTACGTCGGGAAACGATTGCCGAAATAGGAGTCGCCGGCCATTGTTGCTAATCACTCCGTGCCGCCGACGACCCGGTACTGATACGCAAAAGATGACTCGCCTTTCAGGAGCGAGTGCTGATCGACTCCCCGCCCGGTGACGTTCAGCAGCAGCACGCTGCGCACGCTCCGGCCTACCGGATAGTACGCCAGCAGGTCATCCTCGGGGATATTTTCTTCCGCTCCCGGGTCAGGATCAAACCTTCGCTCAATAACCATTTCCTGAGGAGGGTCGCACCGCTTCCGTGCAATCTCCAGATTCCGACTGGCCTCTTCACGATAGGCGAGCAACTCGCTGTGCGGGGCCAGCTTCTGATGAAAATCGTCCCATGACTTGGCTGCCTCGCACCACTCTTGCCGTGCCTGCTGCTCAAGCGCCGCGACGCGCAGGTCCTTCAACTCGGGCGGCAACTGCGGCGTGCTGGCAGGTTCGGGCGCCTCGTCCCGCGGCGGCTTCGGATTCTCCCCGAGGCCTCCTCCGCCCCCCGGATCCTCTCCGCAAGATCCGCCGATCATCAAGGCAATCGCCGCCGCGATAACGACGATGCCAGCAGTGATGACGTAGACACTCTTGTTCATGGATCGACCATAGTTGTGGCAGCTGGGTAGGGTGCGTCACCGTGCAGCCCCGGTGGTGCGCACCTTCTTTACCAGGCTCGGGGACGGCCCAGGGCATTCCTCGATTTCGATCACGAGCGTGGCTAACTTGCCCGCGATTACCCGGGCATAGTGGAGCCGAATCATCGCCAGCGGGCCGCTGCTTCTGACGTGCATCAGCTCGTATCGCCTGCCGCCGCGGTAGACGTAGGAGCGCTCGCCATACAGGTACATCTCGATCGGCTGATCGGGGCTCCATGCAACCTTCAAGACGCCGCCCTGCGCCCCGTTCGCGTAGATGTGCCGCGATGCGGCGGTCCAGTTGTGAACCGCGCCAGTGAACGAGGCGGCGCCCGTTTCCACGTACAGCAACCGCTCCACGCCATAGCGGGGAGCCGCGCTTCCGCTCCGCAGCCGCAGCGTCCACGGCTTACCGGCGCGAGCGGCGACGTCGCCGTACCACTTGTCCAGCAGCGAACGCACCTCGTCGTCCAGGTGGCGACCCGCCTTCAGGACCTCTATCTCATCCCACGCCTGTCCCGAATCGACCCATTCCATCCATTCGTTTACCGCCTTGGCGACCGTCGCCCGCAGGCGCTCGCGAGGCGCCTCCTCCCACGGCTTCTCGAAGCAGGCGTCGTAAAGACTGCCGAATTCTCCGGAGAATTCGTCGGCTCCCAGTCCGCTCAGTTCGAAGCGCAGGCCTCGGGATTGCTTGTACCAGTCTTCCAGCAGCGGACGCACGACTGCGTCCACGTCTCCCTGCGCCAGGAGCGACTTGACCGCTTCCAGCGTTTCCGGCGGACGGC
>JAHWKS010000580.1 GCA_019347795.1 Planctomycetota bacterium
GTTCAAGGACGAAGTACGAGGTACGAAAGGAGGGGTGGCTGGCGGAGCGCAGCGACGCCCCAGCGGAAGCCGCGAGTCACTGGGGGGGTCGCTGCGCTCCGCCGCCACCCGCCACCTGCGTTTCAAAGGGCATCGAACGAGACTTGCACTTTGAACCAGGCGGCGGCGACTTTCAAGTCCGCGGGACCGGCGGACGGGGGCGGCGGGATCGGCAGGCGACGGGGGCGGCCTTGTGCAGCCACCGCTGAGAAAGAAGCTCCGCTTGCACGTCCATCCAGGCGTCGAAGTCGCACCACGACGCCAACTCCACATGGAGGCGGCCGAAAAACTCGTCATCCCCTAACGACAACTCCAACCCCACAGGCGCAGGATCGATCATCCCAGGTGCTCCAGGAAACGCGGCCGGCCAGGATTTCGCCGGCAAGGAGACAAATCCGCCTCCCTTGCCTCATCCAATGGATTAGACGATTCCGCCGGCCCCCGGTTCGCGGCGACCAAGAAGATTTTTTGCCGATTGGCCTCGGACATAGAAACGGCGACAGCCCTCGGCGCCTCCGAGGGCTGCCGTTTTCAATGAAGGCGTTCGCGGGCGATGTTTCCCCGGCCCAGGACCTTCGACATACGGATGCACGGAAGGTGGAAACCGTTGGAGTGACGCCACAGCGTTCTCTCAAGAGCAACGAATCCAAGCGAGCGATAGAACGATTCCGCGTTCAACGAGGCGTTCAATTGCAAATGCGCCCGCGCCGCGCTCCGAGCGCATTCCTCGAGAGTTTTCATCAACAACGTACCGACCCCTCGGCGAACGGCTCGAGGAGCGACGAAAACGCCCTTAACTTGTCCTTCGGCCAAGTCGAGAAAGGCGAAGCCAAGCACCCCAACGGCGTCTTCGGCTACGAAGAATTCCGTCTTCCGGAGTTCATGTACGAAGTCAGGCGGCATCTCGACGTCGGCCCAAGCTGCGACCAAATGCGGAGGATAGCACCCTGCGCAGCCGTAGCGGATCGAGTCGGTCCGGACCGTCCACATCGCCGGGAGATCAGCTTCGACAGCTCGGCGAATTACCATGTCAGCGGGTATCACTCGGTTCATCGCGCTCACCGATGAATGTGCACTTCCTCCTCACGCTATCCCCTTCGGCGTCGCCCAGTGGTCGCGGTATTGGCGGCGAACGAGCCGGGCGGATTCTTCGTCGCCGGTGATCTGTTCTGTCTGCGGGTCGAAGTGCAGCACGCGGCCGGTGCGGGCGGCGATGTTGGCCAGGTGGACGACCGTGGCGGCGAGATGGCCGGCGGTCGCGTCGGCGTTCAGCTCGCTTTGGGCGCCGCGGATGCAGTCGAGGAAGTTCCGGTGGTGGGTCCCCAGGTCGGCCCCGCCGCTCCCTTCGGCGATCAGCTTGTTGCGCGGGCCGTAGAGGCGATAGCCGGTGGTGTGGCCGAGCAGGAGCAGGCCGTTCGTGCCGTAGAACGCCGCGCCGTTCTCGTAGCCTTCCTGGGTATAGGGAGACCAGATTCGCTGCTCAAAGATGAACTGCTTCTTGCGGCCTTGGGGATCGCCGTCGATCGGATACTCGCAGACGGAGTACTGCGTGTCGGGGAACTGCTGGTCGTCGTCGAAGAAGTATTTGCCTCCCAGGCATGTGACCGTGCTGGGGTGCGTTTCGACCCCCAAACCCCAGAGCGCCACGTCGATGTCGTGCACGCCGTCGTTGCCGATGTCGCCGCAGCCGAAGTCGTACCACCATCGCCAGATCCCATGCAGCAGGTTCTTACGGTAGGGGACCATGGGGGCCGGGCCAACCCAGAGATCGAAGTCGAGATGCGGGGGCGGCTCGATCGGCAAGACCGAGCCGCGCCGCTGGCTGTTCCAGGCCTTGGCCACGAGCACCTCGCCGATTTCCCCCTCGCGGACCCGCTGAATCGCCTCCCGCACGAAGCCGGTGCTGCGGCTTTGCGTGCCGACTTGCAGCAGCTTGCCCGATCGCTTGGCCGCCTCCACCAGCAGCCGGCCTTCGCGGATGTTGTGCGAGCACGGCTTCTCGACGTAGACGTGCTTCCCCGCATCGAGGGCGAGGATCGCCGCGGGCGAATGCCAGTGGTCGGGCGTGGCGATGAACACCGCATCGACGCGTTTATCATCCAGCACTCGCCGCAAGTCCTTCACCGCCTGCGGCGCCCGCTGCCCGGCCGACTTCACCTGCTGCGCCGCAGCCGCGAGACGTTGCTCATCGACGTCGCAGACATATGCCACCTCGACATCCTTCCGCGCCGCGAGCGTCCGGTTGTGATGGCTCCCCATTCCGCCCACGCCGATCACCCCCAGCACAATCTTTTCCGACGCTTGAGCCCGAGCCTGCGACGGGGCCATCGAGAGTGCGACCGCGCCCATGCCCGCGGTCTTGAGAAACGTGCGACGCTGGTGAGTAGCCATCGTTGGGTCTCCGTAGTGAGGGAGTGAGTCCGGTAAAGGACCATGATGACACTCGCCGCGCGCCAGTCAATCCGCCGGCGCCGAAGTTGCACGTAAGCGGAAGCATCCTGCTGCGCGCCGACGAATCGGAGTCACAAGCATGAGTGAGAACTGGAGCGCCGCCGATGCGCATGCGAAATCCGGCTTCACCATCGAGCGGTTGAACGTCGGCGCCTACACGATTCCTACGGATGGCCCGGACGGCAAGGAAGCCGACGGCACGCTCATCTGGGACTCGACGACGATCGTTGTCGTCGAGGCGGAGGCGGGGGGCGCGACGGGAATTGGTTACACCTATGCCGACGTCGCGACGGCCAGGCTTGTCGAGTCAAAGCTCAAGGAAGTGGTGCAGGGGAAGGATCCATTCCCGGTCGGCGCCCTCTGGCGGGCGCAGCGGGATCAGCTTCGCAACGCGGGCCGGCCGGGGACAGGCATGATGGCGGTCTCCGCCGTGGACGCGGCCCTGTGGGATCTGAAGGCGAAGCTGCTGGGTCTTCCGCTGCATCGCCTGCTGGGGGCCTTTCACGAAGGCGTCCCGATTTACGGCTCCGGCGGATTCTGCAACTATCCGGTCGAGCGGCTGGTCGAACAGACGGCCGGCTGGGTTGAGCAGGGCGCCCCGCGGATCAAAATCAAGACGTCGCGGCGCCCCGAGCAGGATCCGCAGCGGGTTGCTGCATGCCGAAAGGCGATCGGCGACGAAGCCGCCTTGATGACCGACGCCAACGGCGCATTGACGCGAAAGGAAGCGGTGTACTGGGCGTCGCGTTTTCGGCAGGAATGGGGCGTCGTGTGGCTGGAGGAGCCGGTTTCTTCCGACGATCGCGAGGGGCTGCGGCTGGTGCGCGATCAGGGGCCGCCGGGACTGGACATCGCCGCCGGCGAGTACGGCTTCATCCTGCGGGACTTCTTCGACCTCCTGCAGGCCGGGGCGGTCGATTGTCTGCAAGCCGACGTGACGCGGTGCGGCGGAATCACCGGTTTGCTCCAGGTCGCGGGGTTGTGCTCGGCCCACTCGCTCGACCTTTCCGCCCACTGCGCGCCGGCAATCTCCGCGCATGCATTCTGCGCAGTCGAGCGGCTGCGACACGTCGAGTATTTTCATGACCACGTGCGAGTTGAGCAGCTCCTGTTTGACGGATGCCTCTCGCCGCTGCAGGGCCGACTGACGCCGGATCCCGCCCGTCCAGGACTGGGGCTTGAGCTAAAACGCCGGGACGCAGAACGGTATCGCGTGTAGGGTCGCGTAGCCGTTGAGGCGGCGCGGCCGCGGAACCGCCAGGTTGGTCGTCGAGCAACCAGCGTCGCTAGTTTGCGGTCAAGAATCGTCGCTGTGGGACTTCAAGGCGTGCTTAAACTCCGCGGCTTTGCCTTTGAGCGACTTTTTAATGGCGCCCCAGCGCTCCGGCTCGTCGCCCATCATGGCGGACATCATGTGCTTGGCCTGATCCAGGCGGATATGCGGCGGAAGCGGCGGGATTTCCGGGTCCACCTTCACGTCCATCACCACCGGCCGGTCGGTCGTGGATAACGCCTCATCCCAGGCGGCGCCCACCTGATCGGCCTTGTCGCAGTAGATGCCTTTCAACCCCAGCAGCTCCGCATATTTGGCGAACGGCACATCGGGGATGTACTGCGAGCCGATGAACTTGGGATCGCCCGCCATCACCCGCTGCTCCCACGTCACCTGGTTCAGGTCCTGGTTGTTGAAGATGCAGAAGATGAAGGGCTGGCGTTTCGCCATCAGCCGCTCCATGTAGCGTTTGATGGTGATCATCTCGTTCATGCCGTTCATCTGAAAGGCGCCGTCGCCGACGGTGGCGATGACGGGCCGGTCGGGGAAGGCGAACCGCGCCGCAATGGCGTACGGCGTCGCCGGACCCATGGTCGCCAGCGTTCCGGAGAGCGAGGCCTCCATCCCTTTGCGGAGCTTGAGCTGCCGCGCCCACCAGTTGGTCGACGAGCCGGAGTCCGCAGTGAGGATGCATTTGTCGGGGAGCCGCTTTCTCATTTCCCACGCCACGCGTTGGGGGTTGATCGGCT
>JAHWKS010000581.1 GCA_019347795.1 Planctomycetota bacterium
AATTCGTGGTGCATCGGACTGCGGATCACTCCCCGCGTCGCCGCCGAGGCCGCGTCATTGAGGCGAGTCGCCCAGTAGGCGAGCGACAGCGGAATCTTGCGGGGCGGCTTGATGCCGGTCAAACCGGCAAGCCGGGCGTACATTTCACTCAAGGCGAGGTTGTGGCCCGCCACGAGGTAGTGCTCTCCCGGCCGACCGCTCTGGAGCGCCGCAACGTGCGCCGCGGCCACGTCGCGCACGTCGCAGTACGAGTGCCCGCCGTCGGGATAGAAGGGATACTTGCGGGTACAAAAATCTTCCACCAGGAAGCACGTCGACAATCGTGAGCGGCGATGCGCTCCGGGTCCCAGCATGAAGCCGGGGTGCAGGATGACGACATTTCCACCTTCCCGGCCGAACGCGTGAGCAAGACGATCGCACTCCAACTTCGCCACAGCATAGGGATTGAACAAATCTTCTCGCACGAGAACGCGGTCCGATCGCTCGGTAAAGAAGTGCGGGCGATCGCTGCCGCCCATCGTCGCCGTGGACGACGTGAACACCACCCGCATTTGCGGACGCTGGCGACACGCAGAGAAGAAGTTCTCTGTGATTTCGACATTTCGCCGCCAGAACTGGTCACCGGGGGCGCCCGGGGCCCAGTTCATGCCGGCGCAGAAGACCACGGCGTCCGCGCCGTCGACCGCGCGGCGCACGAACTCCGCGTCATGCAGGTCCCCCTGCAGCACCGTCGGCCGGGATGGGTTTTCCAAGCGAGAGGGGTCTCGCACGCCGACGGCCACCTCATAGCCGCCGCTTTCGAGCAACTGCCGGGCGACGTGGGCGCCGACATAGCCGGTGGCGCCGAAAATCAGGACTTTCATCACGCTCTGGCGCCGTCCTCTCAGCCGAAACTATGGCCGGCCGACTTCTGCGCGACCGTGTCTCGGCGGAAGAGATTGAAAAAGCGATAGCTGGTGCGGAGCACCAACGGAATCATGATCCGGCGCTTATTATACCCCTTGCCGTGACCGAAGTTGCGGATGGGGCGGGTCGCCTCGTAGATGCCGGAGTTGTGGACGATGGGGATCACCTCTCCCTTGGCATCGTAGAAGACGCCGTCGCGGACCGAGTAATCGGACGTGCGGGCAATGATGGAGTAGTTGTACTTCGGGTCCAGCTCGACGTAGCCGTCCTTGTGAAAGATAGAATTGATGAGGAACTGATCGATGCCGAAGTGGGAGAAATTCTGCGTATGCTCCTGCCAACGGGACCAGATCTGCTTCATCTTCGCAGCGGGCCCCATGACCAATCCGCCGTTGATCGTCGGCTTGTCGTGCAGGAATTCGGCGATCCGCCGGTACGTCTCCGGTGCGAAGTCGCCGCGGCTCATGATCGCTTCGTGAAAAGGAACCTCCATCTCGTGGCAGACGCCGCGGAAGCTGCCGGTGTGCTCGTCGAAGAGATGGCGGATGTCGGCCTGAAAGATGATATCGCCGCCGTCGGCCTGCATTACCTGGTCGTAGTCGGCGTTCTCCAGCACCGTCGCCATGTCCCGGTAGCGGGCATTAGTGACGTGCCAGTCCTTCACCGAAGGATGGCAGATGACGCCCCGAGCCTGGGCCTCGCTCCGCTGGCCGTCCGTCATGCCGTAGTCGAGCACGACCACGTCCATGTCGGACAGGTTCACGTGATGCTCGAGCGACGTGAGCCAATGACGCAGAAAAAAGTCGCCGAAGCGCGCGTCGCTGGCGGTGAAAATAACATGCTGTTTCGTCGACATGGCGAAGTGCCTAGAGCGCGGCGGCGTGAGGTGGGAGCAGGCGATCGACAACCACCGCGTTCTCGCGGTAGATGTCCAACTCGCGAAGCAGTCTTTCCAGCTTCTTCAAATTATAGTGCGGCACCATCGGATACAAATGGTGCGGCAGATGATAAGCCTGGCCCATCGGAAACACCGCCCACTTCACCAGCACATTCCCGCGGAAGTCCCGCGAGTGCGTGAAGCGGCCTTCCTCCACGTTGCTGTGCTGAATATCTTCGCGAAGGATCATGAAAAAGGAGAACGTCGTCCCCAGCGGAACCAGCCACAGCACAAAGTAAAACAGCGGCCACGGCAGGCCCGTCCAGTACGTCATCCACGCCAGCCCCGTGAAGAGGAGCGTCGCGTAGATGGCTCGCTGAAAGATGGCCCACTTGGGAGCGATGTCCGGCTTCACCGCCGTCTTCATGTAAAGCCGGTTGGGGAGCAAGATGGTGGCGACCAGCAGCAGCGGCAAGAGGAAAACGGGCGCGGCCGCGATCAGCCACGCAATCCGTTGCCACACCGCCAAGGCCAAGAGCGACACCAGAGCCGCATAGTGGGTCATGTTCACGGCCAGGATGATCGGCGAGTTGGCGTTTTTTGCCTTGTAGGGCCCGGAGATTCCGCCGATATTCGCAAACCGCGCCCGATCAAAAATGTACCGCAGCAGATTCGGCAGCCAAACCAGGTGCCGCAACACGCACGCCCAGAGGAATTGCCTTGCGGGCATCGGGAGGCGGAATGTTTGCCCCAGATAGTTCATGTAAATGATGTCCGGATCGCGCTCCGGATCATTCAGGTACTGGTGATGCGCCAGGTGCTGCAGCCGGTACGTGTGCGTGATTCCCCACAGCGGATAGAGAGCGAACCAGTTGGAAGCAAGCTCGTTCAAAAGTCGGTTTCTGAAAAGCGCGTAGTGGCCGCCCTCGTGCCCGAGATTGCCGATCCGGTGTTGGCACATGCCCACCAGCAAGATCGTCGCAAACGTCACGGGGACATTCCAAAGCCAATGGAGCCCCCACGCATCGTAGAAGTGGTAAAACGCCAGCGGGACCCCCAGCACGACCGCGAGAATGAGGTACTCGCGGGCGATGTAGAACCAATTGGTGACGTTGTCGGGCTGGCGAAGCTCGTTGACCCGCTTCTGGAAGCCTGGGTTCTTAAATGCATCGAGCTCGTCGGCGGGCCGCGCGCTGGGGGCTACGGTAAGCATCGTGTGGAGGTGCGAAGGAGGGAGAGACGACCACCGGCAGACATGGGAATGGAGGCAAAAGGTCCACCGTTCTATCGCAAGCTACCCAGTTTAACAGCAGTTGGTCATTTGGCAAGGCGCGTCGTGTGTGAACGAATGTCAACTACACCGGCTTCGCCCCGGCCGGCGCCGCGACCGGGCGAAGCAATTCGGGGACCAGCCTGGAAGCCTCCCGCCGGAGCCGCTCCGCCAGGTCGTCCGCCATCGCTCGCCGCCGTTCAACCGCCTCGATACGAACGTTAGGTTGAATCGGCCTACCACCGCGTGCAGCTCCGACATCTTTGCATTGAAACCGGGCCGGTTGGTCACCAGCCGGTCATGCAAAGATAGCCCGAAAGCCCGCATCTCGCGTACGGCGAGCGCCGCCTCGGACGAGGGGCAATACAGCGCCCCCCCTCAACCGCAGCCAGCGTCTTCGTGGCGTGAAAGCTGTAACAATAAAAGTGATTATCGGGAGAAACAAAGGAACTCGTGGCCCGCGGAGGAATTCACCCCCCTAGTTTTGCGTCTCAGTTCGCCTGGAATCTTTCGCTGCCGTTTGCTATTACGCGAGCGGCGCGGAGCGCAAACCGCGAACATATCGACCGTGCCGGGAAGGAGCCTGCATCATGGCCGAAAAGCTGACTGTTCTCATCCCCTGCAAGAACGAGCGCCGTAACATCCGGCCTTGCATCGCGTCGGTTGAATCGGTCGCGGACGAAATCCTCGTGGCCGACTCCGGCTCCACCGACGGCACGCTGCAGATTGTGCGGGAGATCGGCGGTTGCCGAGTTATCGAGCGCGAGTACGTCAATCACGGCGATTTCATAAACTGGGCGATTCCCCACGCCGCGCACCGCTGGGTGATGATCGTTGACGCCGATGAGCGGATGACGCCGGAGTTGGCGCGGAGCGTCCGTCGCGTCCTTGCGAAGCCGCCCGACCACATCGATGCCTATTGGGTCAGCTTCGTCTGCTTTTTTATGGGACGTCGCCTTCGTTTCGCGCGGTGGAACACTCCCGCCCTGCGTCTGGTGCGCCGCGACAAATGCCGGAACCGCATTTGCCGCGTGCATCCGGAGTTTGAGGTTCCTCAAAACCGGACAGGCAAGTTGCACGGCGGCCTCTTGCACTACAGCTACTGGACGTACGACCAATATCTGACGCGATATCAGGACTACACGCGCCGCGTGGCTCACGATAGCTGGGAGAAAGGCAAACGAACCGGTTGGGCCGGGCTCCTGCTGCGGCCGATGTTTCGGTTCTTTCAGCTATACGTTCTCAAAGGAGGCGTTCTCGACGGACTGCCCGGTCTTCAGGTGTGCATGCTGACGGCCTTTTTCAACACCTTCATCAAGCAAGGCCGGCTGTGGGAAATGGAGCACGCCGTACCGCAGCCCGACCCCGAGCAGGAGGCGTCTCGCCGCGCCGCATAAAGGACCGTGGTCAGGCGGACTTTTTGGCCGCCGGCGGATTTCCCAGCAC
>JAHWKS010000582.1 GCA_019347795.1 Planctomycetota bacterium
TTGGAGTGTTGGAGTGTTGGAGTGTTGGAGTGTTGGAGTGTTGGAGTGTTGGAGTGTTGGAGTGTTGGAGTGTTGGAGTGTTGGAGTGTTGGAGTGTTGGAGTGTTGAAGCGTTAATCGGCGACTCCTTTCATCACTCCATTACTCCATTTCCCTGTCTTCCCGTCCCCACGTCTCCCGTCTCCGCGTCTCCGCGTCTCACCGTCCCCGCGTCTCCCGATCCTTCCTCCCGCAGCCGCTCGCGGACTTCCGGGAGCGGGTAATCGGTGATCGGCATCTCCTCGACGCCGGCTAATTCTTGCAATCGGCGCCAGCCGCGGGTGATGAGGTCTTCGCGCTTGAGGACGTACGCGGGGTCGAGCAGTCGTTTATCGAAGCCGCCTTCGACGACGACCGGCTCGAAGGCATCATCGACGATGAACTGCGCCAGCACAGGATTGCAGCGGATGTGACGCTCCGGCGCCGTGTGCAATGTCTCGGGGTCCAGTTCGCCGATCACGAACCGCAGGTAGAGATCGCTGACGGTGACGTCCGCCACGTCTTCGCCGCAGACTTCGCAGAGATAACCTTCTTCGCATTTGGCCATGGCTGGCCTCGCTACAGGCCGAGGACGTCGTTCATCGTGTACAGCCCGGGCTTGCCTCCGGCCACGAACCGGGCGGCGGCCAGGGCGCCCAGGGCGTAGCAGTCGCGATTGGACGCGCGGACGGTCAGCTCCAGCGTCTCGCCCAACATGCCGAAGATGATCGTGTGCTCGCCGGGATTGTCTCCGACGCGGACGGCGTGATAGCCGATCTCGTCCCGGGTGCGCTGGCCCGGCCGGCCCTCGCGGCCATGCACTTGCTTTGTTTGTCCCATCTGCGAGGCGACGATCTCGCCGAACCGCAGGGCCGTGCCGCTGGGGGAGTCTTCCTTGAAGCGGTGGTGCCGCTCGACGATCTCCACGTCCACGCCGCTGGAGTGATCCTTCAGCGCGCGGGCGGCGATCTCCGTCAATTTCATGGTCAGGTTCACCGCCAGGCTCATGCTCGGCGCCCAGACAATCGGGATTTTTTGGGAAGCGTCGCGAAAGGCGGCTTTCTGGGCGTCGGTATGGCCGGTGGTGGCCAAAACCAACGGGAGGCCGCGATCGAGGCACAGGCCGAGGACCTTTTCGCTTCCCTCGGGGACGGAGAAGTCGATGACGACGTCGGCATCCACGTTGAGGGCGGCCGAGAGCGGAAGTCTGAGTTCCGTGACCCCGGCCGTCGAACCCGCATCCTGTCCGAGCGTGGGATGATGCTCCGACTCGAGGGCCGCGACGATTTGCAACTCTGGATCCTCGCTCCCGAGCGCCACGAGCCGTTTGCCCATGCGCCCCGCGGCGCCGTTGATCACCACGCGAATTGGATTCATGCGGGTCTAACCATATAGCCGGATGGCTTTGATGATCTCGTCCAACTCGTTCGGCACGACCACGGCGCGGTTGGCGAAGGAGGCGCGGCGGACGCCGCGCTTCCCCAGGATGTTATTGAACATCTCCTGGTCGGCGCTGTGGTAGGCGACGGTGGCGGTGGGGTCCTTGAGCTGATGGCCGGTAAGGATGCAGACGACGCGCTCATCGGCGCCGATCACCCCTTCCTCGCGGAGCCTCTTGGCGCCGGCGACGCTGGCGGCGCTGGCCGGCTCGCAGCCGAAGCCGCCCGCGCCGACTTTCGCCTTCGCATCGAGGATCTGCTGGTCGTCCACCTCCCGCACCACGCCGTCGCAGGCGTCCAAAGCGCGGAGACACTTCTTCAAGTTCACCGGACGGTTGATCTCGATCGCGCTGGCGATCGTGTCCGCCTTCCGCTTCGCCTGGTCCAACTCGCGATGATAGCCGTCGATGATCGTCGCATCGGGCCGTCCGCCGTTCCACCGCAGGCCGCGTTTCTCATAGAGTTCGTAGAGGGTGTTGGCGCCGACGGCGTTGATTACCGCCAACCGCGGAATGCGGTCGATCAGGCCCAACTCCTTCAGCTCCACAAAGGCCTTCCCGAACGCGCTGGAGTTGCCGAGATTCCCCCCGGGGACGACGATCCAGTCCGGCGGTTGCCAGGCGAGCGCCTCCAGCACCCGGAACATGATCGTCTTCTGTCCTTCCAACCGGAAGGGATTGACGCTGTTCACCAGGTAGATGCCAAGCTGCCCGGCCACTTCCTTGACGCGGGCCATGGCGTCGTCGAAGTCGCCGAGAATCTGCACGGTCAGGGCGCCGAACTCCAGCGCCTGCGAAAGCTTTCCATAGGCGATCTTTCCGGAGCCGACGAAGATCACCGCCCGCATCAGCCCGGTGACCGAGCAATACATCGCCAGCGACGCGCTGGTGTTTCCCGTCGAGGCGCAGGCCGCCCGCTCGGCGCCGATCATGTGGGCGTGCGTGAAGGCGGCGCTCATGCCGTTGTCTTTGAAGCTGCCCGAGGGATTCATCCCCTCGTACTGCAGATACAGCCGGCCGCCGTTCACTCCGATGTACTTCGCCGCGACGTCGGACTGTTGCAGCAGCGTCTGCCCTTCGCCGACCGTGACAATCTTCCCCGGCGGGGCGAAGGGGAGCATCTCGCGGAACCGCCACACGCCGCTGAAGCAGAGCGGATCGGACCGCCGCGCCCATTTCGCTTCGAAATCTTTGAGCGACTTCGGCGTCGGCGCCTGATTCCAGCGATACGCCACATCCAGCAGTTCGCCGCAACGCCCGCACGCCACCCGGGCGTCGTCCAGCGCGTAAGTTTCCCCGCAGTCCGGGGAGATGCAGCGTTGAAAGGCGACGTCGGACACGGCGACTCTTCTCCTGGGGGCGCAGGCGGCGGCCATGGGGGCGTCCTGAACGCATCACCTTTAGAGGTGCGCAAAAATGCGCACCTCCGAATGGCTTTCGCGAGTGTAGGCTACCCGCCGGCCCGCTTCAAGGCGGCCTAAATCCCCGCATCGCAACGGCTTGAGTCGATCACGGGCGTGGCTACTTGCTCCGCCCCACCACCGGGGTTAACCTTGCTAGCACTCGCTTTCCCAAGGAGCCGCGGCATGTTGGAGTTGTACGGGCAAATCGAAGAGGCGGTCGCCGCCATCCGCAAAAAGTGGAGCGGCCGGCCGCACGCGGGAATCATCTTGGGTACCGGACTCGGCGGGCTGGCCGGGGAGATTGAAATCGAGGCGGAGTTCAACTACGAATCGATCCCCCATTTCCCGCTCTCCACGGCGATCGGCCATCGCGGCCGGCTCTTGTGCGGCAAGCTCGAAGGCGTACCCGTGGCGGCGATGGAAGGGCGCCTCCACATGTACGAGGGCTACTCCCTCAAGCAGGTCACCCTGCCCGTGCGGATCATGAAGGCCCTGGGCGCGGACCTGCTCATCGTCTCCAACGCCTGCGGCGGGATGAACCCCTACTTCCGCTGCGGCGATATCATGGTCATTGACGACCACATCAACCTCCTGGGGGACAACCCGCTCATCGGCGTGAACGACGATCGGCTCGGCGAGCGGTTCCCCGACATGAGCGCCCCCTACACGCCGGATCTGATCGAGCGGGCCATGACGATCGCTCGCCGGGAGAACATCGTCGCCCACAAAGGCGTCTTCGTCGCGGTGGCGGGACCGAACCTGGAGACGCGGGCCGAGTACCGCTTCCTGCGGCAGATCGGCGCCGACGCGGTCGGCATGTCCACCGTGCCCGAGGTGATCGTCGCGGTGCACAGCAGAATGCGGGTGATCGGCTTCTCGATCGTCACCGACATGTGCCTTCCCGACGCCCTCAAGCCCGCCAACGTGCAGGAGATCATCGCCATCGCGAACGCCGCCGAGCCGAACCTGCGGAAGCTGGTGAAAGGCGTGTTGCGGGAAGAGCGAGTGGCGAATAGCGAGTAGCGAATAGCGAATAGCGAATAGCGAATGGACGAAATGACAACCATGCCTCGCTCCGCTTTCGCGACGGCCGGCGAGGCCGCGCGTCATGCGGCCTCGGTTCCTGTTGCTCGGAATCTCGGCGCCGGGCGGGTGCGGCGGGATGTGGTGGCGGAGGCGCTGGCGGGGGTGCGGAAGAGGTGCAGTGCGCGGCCGCGGGCGGGGATCATTTTGGGGTCGGGGCTGAGCGGACTGGCGGAGAAGATGGAAGTCGAATCGGTCATCCCGTATGGGGCGATTCCGCATTGGCCGCGGTCCCATGTTCCCGGACATCCCAACGAGCTGGTGTGCGGGCGGCTGGCGGGAGTTCCCGTCGTGGCGATGAAGGGGCGGTCGCACTTCTACGACGGCTTCGGCATGGACGAGATCACGCTCCCGGTGCGGGTGATGCGGGCGATGGGCGCCGAGCTGCTGTTGGTGTCCAACGCCGCCGGCGGGATCAATCCGGGGTTCCGCGTCGGCGACATCATGATCCTCGAGGACCACATCAACCTGATGTGGCGGAACCCGCAGCCCGGCTCTCCCCGCGAGGCGCTGGGGCGTTATTGTGCCGGAGTCACATCACCAGATCGGAAGAGCG
>JAHWKS010000583.1 GCA_019347795.1 Planctomycetota bacterium
AATGCGGTGCAGAGTAGCCGCAATGCGCGCCAACTCGGCCGAGCGGCGGCGCTCGCTGAAGTCGGGCGGGAGATGGGGAGCGTCTCCCAATACCTCCAGTTCGCAGAGCGTCTCCTCACGGCGGGCGATGTCGGGAAGCGCTCGTTGGATGCGCTCCAGGCGGCTAAATTCCGCCGCTCGCCTCGATTGCTCGCTCTCCAGCGTCTTCTTGCGCGACTCGGCCTCCGCGAGCCGGTCGTGATGCTCTTTCCACTGGCTGCTCTTGAGCTGCGATTCGTAGACGCGCTTCCGTTGCTGCTTGAGCTCGCCGATCGCGCGGTTGATCGGCTTGACGTTGGCCGCCGGGGTGAAGAGCGCCTCGGCCTCGCTCGCCAGGCTGCGGCGGACCTCATTCAGTCGGGCGAAGCCGGACGCCGCAGCGAAGAGAATCTGCCCGATCTCGCCGCCGCCGGCGACGATCTCCTCCCCGCCCTGGACAAGCTGCTCGTAGTTGATGCCGAACTGCCGGCAAAATGCTTCCCGGCCGACGCCGCCCAGCCAGCGGGCGAGCTCCGCCTCCTCGACGATCTCCGTGTCGTCGGCGGCGCGGAGGGTGCGTACTCGCCCTTTGCGGCGGATGCACTCCAGCGTGGCGCCGTCTTCCGCCTGCAACACCGCCCCGACCCGCAACTCTTTGTAGGGATGAAGAAAGGCGTCGCTCGTCTGCGTCGCAAACCCGTACAGCAAGTTGCGCAGCGCCCGCAGCGCGGAGCTTTTTCCCGCCTCATTCGGTCCATAAATGATGTGCAGGCCGTGCTCGCCGCCTGCGAAGTCCAGCAAGGCGCCTGTGAAGGGCCCGCAGGCGATCAAGTCGAGGCGAAGGATTTTCATGAGCTACGTCCGTGGACTACGTTACTCGCTCCCAACGTCGCGCCCGCTCAATCGGCCCAGAAGCAGCGGCTCGACTTCGTCTAAGAGCGAATGTAGTCGCTCGCGGCTGTCCCATGTTACGCCTTCGGAGCCTCGCAGCTCGTCGGGCAGGCGGCGGTAAAGCTCGCCGAGCATCTGAGCCAGGTTGGCAAGTTGCTCCTCGTCGTGCTTCACGCTCTCGATCGTCTCGCGAATCTCCGCCAGGGGACCGTCCTCGGGCGGCTCGACGTCGGACGGCGGCGTGGTGCGGAGCTTCACCTTTTCGATCCATACCCGTCCGGCGGTCGTCTGCAGGGCGATGTTGCGCACCTGGGCGGTCCATCGCTCCGGGTCGGCCGCCAGCTCCGCGTGAGCCGGGCAGGCGCCGGCGATTTCCACCCGCACGGCGGTCGGCAGGTCCTCGCCGTCGTCCGGACTTGCCGAGAGAGCCTCGCCGGCGCGGGCCAGCACTTCCTCGCAATCCTCCGCATCAGTCGCGTCCACTCCGCATCGCCGCCAGCGGAACACGTCCAGCGGGACGAAATCGAGCCGCGTCCGGTGATGGTCATCGACCCGCACCACCATGCAGCCCTTGGGTCCGTCTTCGCGAATGTGCCGGCCTTGAAGATTGCCGGGATAGACGATCGGCGCCTGCCCGTCGGCGTGCCGCGTGTGTCGCTTATGGATATGGCCTAGAGCCCAGTACTGATAGCCCTTGTCGCTGAGGTCTGAGAGCTTGCACGGCGCGTAGCGGGCGTGCTCTCCGCTGGTTTCCCCATCGAGCGACGTGTGCAGCATGCCGATGTTGAAGAAGCCCTCGCGGGGCTTCGGGTACGCCAGCGTGAAGTTCTCCGCCACCGCCTGCGAGGCGAAGCTCTGCCCATGAAGCGCGACGCCGACGTCATCCAGCACCACGGACTCCGCCTTGCGGTGCGAGAGCAGCGGCGGCGTCCCATCGTGGTTGGGCGGCAACTCCAGCGAACGGGTCATACGGTTGGCCGCGTCGTGGTTGCCGGTGATCACGTAATAGCGAATGTTGTGCTCGCGGAGCTTGACCAGTTGTTTGACGAAGAATAGCCCGGTGTTGTGGTCAGGCCAGTCGCCGTCGTAGATGTCTCCCGCGAAGAGGACCAATGCGGCCTCCTCCTCGATCGCCCGGCGGACCAGGTTCTCCAACGCCCGGCGTGAGGCCTGCTGGATTTCCTCGACCGGCGCCCCCTCGTACCGGGCGAGCCCCTTAAGCGGGCTGTCGAGATGAAGATCGGCGGCGTGCAGGAACGTGAGCATGTTCCTATTATCAGTGTACAAGCGCTCGTGCCAAGGGGCGGCAGCTTCCGCGATGCAGTCGCGAGGGAGTCCGCACGCGAGAGGCCGTCAATCGGGAAGAGCGTTTCTAGAAGCACACGGAATGTTACTTCCCAGAGAAAACGGCGGCAGTCGCATCGCGTGGCTCCAGGAAGGAAGACACGGTTACTTTTGGATACGGGCGCCGAGCGTGACCAGCTCGTTGAAGCGGTCGACAGGTTCCTCTGCCGACCAGGCGACGCCGCGGAGCACGAGCGTGCGGAACAACGGGTCGTCGAACGTCCAGGAGTAATGGCCGGGGATGGAGACGAAGACGCGTCCGGGATCATGCTCCCGGACCCAAACGAGCGGCTGTAGCGCATCCTCTTCCCGCCCGCCGGCCAGGAGCGTGATCCGGTTGAGGTCCCCCTTGAGGCTCCAGTAGCTTTCATCGTGGAGGTGAACGCGGTCGAAGTTGCGGGCGATCGGGTGCTCGGAATCGAAGATTAGATCGAGCCCGCCGTGGCGAAACCGACTGGCGCCGCCTTGCCAGGCAAGTCCGATTCGCTCCGCAAAGCCGAGCGGGTCGGCCCCGCCGTCCACGGCATAATGGATGTACGAGACGCCGCCGCCCCGCCGCAGGAAGGCGTCGATGTCGGCTGCGCGGCGCTGGTCCCACGTCCCCTGTTGATAAAACACGAGAGCGTCGGCGGAGGCGAACTGCTCTTCGGTGGGCCAGTCCATCACTCGGCTTACGGCGACGTTTTCCGCGGCCTCGAGAAGTCGGCCCCAGACGTTGAGCCAGGCGGGATAGTCGTGCTCACCGGGACCATGGTCTTTGCGGCCGGCGACCAGCACGATGTGCAGCGGCCGCGGGGGCAAGGAGAGAGCTTCCGCGCCGGAGAGCACGCCGTCCACTTCCGCCCGCGTCCGTGGAGGCGGCGCTCCGGCGAGGTCGCTGGGCATGCGGGGCGGCGGGGTCAGCAGGAAGGTCAGCAGGTCGCGCATCGCGTCGGCGCCAAGCTGCTTGTCGATGTCTTGCGGCATGATCGAGATCGGCGAGGGGACCATCTCTTCCACATCGGCCCGATCGATCTCATGTTGGTTCCCTTGCTGGTCGCCGACGAGCAGCATGTCGCCATCGGCGGCGACGACGCCCGTCAGCACGCGGCCGTCGTGGAGAACGAGGGAATAGGTCAGGTGGTCCGGGTTGATAGCGAAGCTTGGCTGCGTGACGTCCCGCAAAACAGAGTGATAGTCGCGGTGCACCAGGTTCGATAAGTCCGGCCCGAGGACGCCGCCGCGGTCGCCGACGCGATGGCACTTTCCGCATTGGGCCTTCTCGCCGAAGAAGACCTGCCTCCCGCGACCCCAGCTTCCCCCTTCAAGCTCCGGCGGCGCGGCCGTCAGCGGCGTCGCGGCTTCGTCGGTCGATGGCCCGTCCGCGGCCCAGGGAACGTACATCCGGCGCAGCGGAAGCTGACGAAGCCGCCCATCCTCCTGAGTGCGCCAGGCGACGTCGAGCTTCAAGTCGTCCGCACTCGCGGCGGACAACCTGACTTCCAGTGGAATCGGCTCATCCATCGGCGATTCAAATGTCGCACGGCCCGTAAAGACGCCGTCGTTTTGTCTGCCGTCTTCGACCTTCGCTGCGGAAGAGCGGACCTTCAACGGCGCCGTCGACTTGAAAACGAGCGTTACCGTCTCCGGAGGATACTCGAAGCCGAGTTGCGAGCCCGGCTGCACCGCCGCCCGCAGCATGTTCGCAAGATCGAGCTTCGTCCGCAGCGTGAGCGACGCAGCGTTCGCACTCGCCCCCTCCCTCAGTTGTTTCCAAAGCGACTCATGCTGACCGCTGCCCATGGTGAGGTCCTCGGCTGCCCGCAAGTCGAGATGCGGCAGCCAGCCTTCCCAGAGCGGCGCTCCTTCGCCGGTGGAGAGAACCGCCTCGACGCCGTTCAGCGTGTAATGCAGATCGATCTGCGGATGCTGCGGGAGCGCGCCGTTATGATCCGCGGACGCGCCCTTGCGAGACTCCCACGGCAGCGTGAGGGCGTAGTGGTCCAACTTACGATGCGGCGCCGTGTTCAACACGAGCGTTCGCCGATCGGGCGTCACTTGCACGCCGGCGACCGGCAAGTCGAACCGCGGCGTCACCGTTTGCATCTGCACGACGGCGTAGCCGGGACGCAGCGATTCGAAGCGATCCCCGGCCCGCGTCCAGGGGCTAGGCTCGATCCGGGCGTGGCCGGCGCGGCCGTGCAGCTCGTCCGCGGCGATCGGCCGCTCGTAGGCCACCTGCACTGCGCGCGCCCGGGCGGGCCT
>JAHWKS010000584.1 GCA_019347795.1 Planctomycetota bacterium
TCAAGGAAATCGAGCGAGGCTTCGTCTTGCGTATCGGGCGCTGCGTCAAACGCGCCGGAGGCGATGGTCGCCACCAGGGCCGGCGGCGGCGATTCCAGGAACTCGCCGGCATCGCGGCTGGCCCGGAGCAGCTCCTCCACCTGGCGGCGAAGGCGTTGATTCTCGCCGCACGCCTCCTGGAGGTATTTCGCCCGCTCTTGCGGCTCGTTCTTGTCCAGGGCGTTCAGAAAAATGCTTCGCTCGTCCATCGGTTACTCTCCGCCTGGCCACGTGGCGACGCACCGGGCGCCGAAAATTACGCCTCTATCAGACAGTGCGCGATCCAAGCGACGAACCCGCCAGGTTTTTTTGAAAAGGACCCCAATCTGTTACGCATCTCGCAACTCGCGATACAGCCACGCCTTGGCGAATGTCCACAGCCGTTCGGCCGTACGAAGCGAGACATCCAGCGCCTCGGCCGCCTCGGGGACGGTCAGGCCCGCGAAATACCGCAGCTTGACCAGCGCCGCCGCGTGAGAATCTTTCGCCTCCAGCCGCTCCAGGGCCTCGTTCAGAACGAGCAAGTCACCGGGGGCGTCCGCCGCGGCGACTTCCAGGTCCTCGTTCAGCTCCACCGGCGCCATTCCTCCGCCGCGCTTGAGCGAATGTTTCCGGCGGGCGTTTTCCACCAGGATGCGGCGCATCGCCTCAGCCGCCGCCGCGAAGAAGTGGCCGCGCGAGTTCCACCGCTGTTGATGCTCGACATCGACCAGCCGCACGTAGGCGTCGTGGACCAGCGCCGTCGCCTGCAGCGTCTGCCCCGGATTTTCCTGGGCCAGCCGCTGCGCCGCCAGGCGCCGCAGCTCCTGGTAGACCAGCGGCAAGAGCTGATCGGCCGCCTGCGGATCCCCCGCGTCGATCGAATTGAGGATGTGCGTCACATCGGCCGCGTCGCTCATATCTCACGAAGATACGCCCACGCCGCCTGGGATTCAATCAACAAAGCAGCCCGAAGCGTAAGCAAGGCAGCGGATGCGGTTCCTCGCGCACGCGTCGAGTTTTAATCGGCGCCTCAGCACGGCGCAAGGCGATGCCGGTGTCGGTATAATCGAAGCGGCGGCGGCTATTCGATTCAATATATGCTTTGTGCCGGAGGCCGCGGACAATCCCCTTGTGATGCATCCGGACGGGCATGCCCATGAGCAAGATCACACGTCGCCATTTCCTGCAAGTTGCGACGATTGCGGCGCCGACGCTGACCAGGGCGGGAACGGTGCTCGGTTCCGACGGGGCCGCAGCCGGCAAGCATCCCGCACCGGCCGACGCCCGGTCGCAGAGCCACGACAATCCCGACCTGCACCTGTTCGTGGATGACGAAGAAATCGCCCGCTCGGAGGGCCTGCTGCGGATCGTCAACCGACCGCAAAAGCACGCAGAGCCGGTGCTCGTCGCCGACAAGCCGTGGGAAGGAGAGCGGGCGCAGGCCTGGGGGAGCGTGATCCTCGAGCCCGACGGCCTCTTGCGGCTGTGGTATTTCGCCTTCAACACCGAACGGCGCAAGGACGAGCTAGACCGCGGCGGCTATTGTTATGCCGAGAGCCGCGACGGCATCCATTGGGAGAAGCTGAATCTCGGTGTCGTTGAGTTCCGGGGGAGCAAAGAGAACAATCTCTTCTACACCTGCGCCCCCGACGGAAAGAACCTGGTCGATGAGGAACTCGCCCGCCGTGGTCTCGGCCTGCCGGCGCTCGACGAGACGGGAAAGCAGATCGGCGTCCTCAACAATCTCGACGGCCTGACGGTCGTCCGCGACGACGACGAGCCCGACCCGCAGAAGCGCTACAAGTTGATCGCCAACATGCAGGACCACCGCATGTGGGCCCCCTCCTATCCCGACCATTATCCCAACGTCACGGCGGAGCAGGTCCGGCAAGCGTACGCCGTCTTCGGCCAATACATGGATACCAGTCCCGACGGCATCCACTGGACTCGCAAGCCGCGGCGAATCCTGAGCGCGGTCGGCGACTATATGATGGTCACCCGCGACCACCGCAACCGCCGCTGGTGGCTCAACGAGCGGGCCGCCGGCGGCCGTGGCCGCAACGCCGCCCTGCGGACGAGCCAAGACCTCATCCACTGGTCGGAGCAGAAGATTGTCTTCAACAACGAAGAGGACAGCCAGTTCGGCAAACTGTTCGAATGGCACGGCGGAATGACTCCCTTCAACTACGGCAACCTGAACCTGGGCTTCCTGGAGAAATGGCCCAATGCCGGCTTCGGCGCCACCTGCGAACTGATCTCGAATCGCGACGCCGATCCCTGGAAGTGGCAGCGCGTGGCCCCCGGCACGCCTTTCCTGGATATCGGCCCCGAGGGAGCATTCGACCGCACGCTGATCTACCCGACCCGCAACGCCCCGATCCGCATCGGCGAGAAGCTCTGCATCTTCTACACCGGAGGCGGCGCGAAAACCGACCCGAAGCAGGGCATCCCCATGTCGATCGGCCTGGCGACAATCGGACTCGACCGCTTCGCCGGCATGGCAAGCTGGCGGTTCGCGGGCGGCACACCGGGTTTGCTCGTCACCAAGCCGCTCGAAATCCAAAAGCCGCGCCTGGAGATCAACGCCGAATTCTTCGAGCACACGCCCATCCACGTCGCCCTGAGCGCGCCCGACGGCGCGATCCTCCCCGGCTACGGTTTCGACAACTCGCAGGTCCCGGTTAACCTCGACAGCATCTACACCCCCGTCCGCTGGAAGAACAAGCCCGATCTGTCCGAACTGCGGGGGAAGGCGGCGGCGATTCAGTTCCAGATCAAAGGAGCGGCGCTGTACGGCTATCGGTTCATATGATCGTGCAGCAAGCACCTCGCAGGCGTCGCTCCGCGTTGCGGTTCAGCCTGCGGGTGTTGCTGGCGACGGTGACCCTGAGCGCGGTGCTGCTGGGATATTGGCGGGCGTACGTGCGTCCCTATCGCGCGCAGAACGACGCGCTTCAGGTGCTGCTTGACGCCGGCGGCGCCGTGCAAACCCGCCCCGCGGGGCCGTCGTGGGTGCGGCGGTTTTGGGGCGAGGACAGCCTGATCACGATTGTGGAGGTGGACCTGGAAGACTGCCCCGTGACCGATGAGTGCCTGGCGTGGCTGATGCGTCTTCCCGACCTGGAGCGGTTCAAGCTGGGGCGCCGCATTTCCGGGCAGACCTCTGCTCCGGCGTATGCCGAGGGCCTGCGAAACGTCGAATACCTCAACCTGACCGGCACCCCCGTCACCGACGCCGCGCTGGACTCTCTCACGCAGTGCGAGCGATTGGAGACGCTCTTCCTCAACCGGACGAAGATCACAGACCGAGGCGCGCTACGCCTGCGGCGCATGAAATCGCTCCGAACGCTCTGGCTGGGCGGAGACCGATGTTTCGATCGAGACGATCCGGGAACTACGGAAAGCGCTGCCCAGGACCTACATCGGCTATTGACGGCGACAGCAGAACGCCCCGGCGCCGTCCGCGGCGCCGGGGCGTCTTCGCCCAGCAGAAAGCATCTTAATAACCGTAGCCGTCGTCATAGCCGTAGGCGACGTACTTCACCACCGGAACGTGGACGGTCTTGTAGAACGTCTTGTGGACCGTGTAGGGATGGCCGCAGTGGTCGTACAGCGTGATGCACCTGGTGTAGGGGACTTCCCGGCAGACGTAGGTCACGACCTTGCGGTACTGGACGTCGTGGTAGCAGTCGTCATAACCGTAGCCATAGCCGCCGGCCTGCGCCGAGCCGGCGCCCAGGCCGAGAACCATCAAACCCGCGAACAGCACTTTCTGAAACCGCTTGAACATCGCATAACTCCAGGCAAAAGGATTGTTTTGCATTGCACCCCGTCCATGTCTGCCCTGTTAATACGGAACGACGGCAGAAACCGGACAGGGGGCGCGCAAATTTTGCGTCCAGAGGCCTGAAGTTGCGGCGCCGGCGGGCTTGCCCCGCCGGAAAAATGACTTGCCGTCAAGTAGCACGTCCGTCATCCATCCGGCGGGGCAAGCCCGCCGGTGGGCGCTTGGCAAAGGCTGCTTGGGAATTACCCTTGCAGCGCCGCGCGGGTGCGTTGTACCAGGCGGTTGTCGGGCTGGCCGGCGCCTTGGAGGTTGAACACGCTGGTCGCCAGGAACCGGTCGCGCCACTGCGGGCTGACGTGGTAATAGTCCTCCAGCACGGCGGAGCTGAACTTGTAGTCGTGCGAGTCGTTCCCCTTGAGGAACACCAGCCGGCGAGCGGCGGTGATCAGTTGCTCCGGATCGCCGCCGTTCTGGAGATAGCCCAGCACTTTGCGGGCAGCCTGCATCTGCTTGCCGCTCACGTCGGCGAAGATCTCCTCGATCGCGCCTTCCCCCTTCGTCTCAGGGGCGATCGGCTCCAGTTCCATGATCCGCTCGTCTCCCACGCGGCCGCGGCCGGGCATCCGCGCGCGGAACATCGGTAGGAAAGCCGCAGTTTGCAAGAGGAGCAGGCGGCGGGTCGCGTCGTC
>JAHWKS010000585.1 GCA_019347795.1 Planctomycetota bacterium
GGCGCTCGCTCAGGTCATCGCCCTGCGGACGCAGTTCGTCGAGCTTCCCGAAAACGAAGAGCGAAGGGAAATGCTGCGACGGTACCTGGAGATCACCTCCCAGGCCATCGACCTCTCCGGCCGGATGCGGTACCTGATGCGCGACGGCCTGGGACGGGCGTCGTATGAAGCCGGCGCCCGGCCGGACCTGGTGCTCGAGATTCTCCTGGAGAACAAGAGCGACGTAGGGGGCCTGGTGATGAGCTACCTGCTGTTCGATCCGCCGCCGGGAAGCCCCTCGCCGCGCCCGTCCACGACGGTGCGGAAGCAGGTGCTGGAGCTGATGTCCGCCTGCCGCAAATCGACTTACCTGGGGACGCTGGCGGAGTTCGTGCGGAACCCGACCTCGCCGCCCGACCTGGTGGTCGACGCGATGAACGTCATCCGCGAGATCGGAATGCCGCAGGAGCCGGATCCTTCGCAGGGCGAAGTCCCGGCGCCGGAGATTACCGCCACGGACGCCTACGCCATCCTGGCGACGCTCGATCGCTCCCGGCTTTCGGCGGCCAAGGCCCACGAGCGGGATGTGCTGCTGGAATGGCTCGGGCGGCGGTCGCGGGTCGGCATCGAAGGGGACCGTTTCCGCACCAACGGCTTCGACATCCAGCCCGGAGACTGGCTGCTGATGCGGAACCCCTCGCCGTACAATCTGTTCACCGATCTGGCGCCGGGCCTGTTTACGCACGTCGGCGTGGTGACCACGGTGGAGGATGAATTCGGCGTGCGGCGGTTCGTGATTGTCGAGATGCCCGAGCGCCGCAGCCACATTCCGGCCACCAATGTCGATGCGTACCTGAAGCGGACGCTGCACTACTTCTTCATGCGGCACGAGGACCCGAAGGTCGCGCGGCAGATGAGCGAAACCGTCCGCAGCGTGATCGGCAACGAGACGCAATTCGATCTGACATTCGACAACCGGCACGTGCTGGAGCTGAAGGGAAAAGAGCTCGCCGGCGAGCGGATCCACACCTACTGCGCCGGCTTCCTCTTGATGTGCGCCCAGACGAGCCACGCGCCGCGCGAAGAGTTCTTCCCGATTCAGGAACTGCCGGCGGGGGGCCATTGCCTGGAGAACTTTGCCAAGTTGAAGCTGTCGCTCGGCGAGGACTTTGTCTCCCCCACCGGCTGCGTCTTCTCGCCGCATTTGGAGTTGGCGGGCCGCCGGGAGCCGCACTACGAGCCGACGCGGGAAGTGCGCGAGGCGATTTACGACCACTTCGCCCACTTCATGCGAGACTGGCCGTTGCAGCCCTCGCCGACGATTTACCAGTCGCTGCGGCAGACGCTGGCGGCCATGTCGAACGATCGCCCCTGGCTGGCGCAGATGATCGCCAATGCCAACGGCGTCAGCCAGTACACCGATCTCGATGCGGCGGCCCGCGCAGCCGCGGTGGTTGAGACGCTGGACAACATCGCCGATCAGTCCGCCGAGGAGTTCACCGCCGCCCGCGACGCCCTGATGTCGCCGCCGGTGGAGCAGTTGCGCCGGCAAGGGACGAAGGCCGAGGAGATCCAAAAGATCGAGAAGCTGCGCGCCGCGCACGCCGACCTCTACGCCGAGTGGACCGCCCTTCGCCTCAGTCCGCGCGATCTGCGGATCGCGCTGGTGAAGCACTACGCCGAACTCGGCCGGCAGCGCCTCGAGGCCCGCTTTTTCCCAGGATGAACTGCACCAGCGCTTCCCGCCGCACGCCGGGCGGCCCCGGCCGTAAGTACGCCTCGATCCGCGGCGGCGACGCCCCCTCGTCCCACGCCCGCTATTTTCTTCGCGGGTAATATGAAACAAAGGGGCGGGACGCGGTTGAAGTTGAGTTTGCCGTCTCGGGAATACTGATTGATTGCTATGGCGAAGATCAAGGGAGCGTGCCCGCACTGCGGCGAAGAAGGTCTATACGCTTCCACGGCGGCCGGGCTGCATGTCGCGTGTCCGGAGTGCGGCGGGCGGTTTCAGCTCGACTACCTTCGCCCGCGGCGCGGCTGTTTCTCGTCCTGCCTGACGGTGTTCGTTGCGTTGCTCCTGCTGGGCGTCGCGGCGGCCGGCCTGGCGGTTTCGTTCTCCGACCATTGGCCCCCGTTCCTGCGCGACATGCATATCGTGAAGGAGCCGGCGCCGCCGCCCGCGACCATCCCGG
Source organism: Planctomycetota bacterium (assembly GCA_019347795.1). GTDB lineage: Bacteria > Planctomycetota > Planctomycetia > Pirellulales > Pirellulaceae > JAHWKS01. The sequence continues at coordinate 2,172 of JAHWKS010000585.1, forward strand.
ACGAGAGACCCGCGCCGCCTCCCGAAGCCGAGTCTAAGCCGGTTGCGGAAGGCCCGGCGGGGTCGGGAGTCTTTTTCGGCCATGGATCGGGCGACATGGCGACTACATCGGCCGAAAAAGACTCCCGACCCCTTGGTCCTACCGAGCCCGACGCGGCGCCCGATCCCGAGCACCCGAAGTCGCGATTCCAGCCGCGGGTCTGGACGGACCGCACCGGGACCTTCACCGTCACCGCGACGCTGGTCAGCATGCTCAACGACCAGGCCCGGCTTCGCAAGGAGGATGGCGAGATCCTTGAGGTTTCCGTCGAACAGCTCAGCGCCGCCGATCGCGCGTACCTCAAGGAACAATTGCGCAGGGTGCGATGACCGCGACGAAGCTGTCCGGCGGTGCAGAACGCCGCGGCCATCTCCAAGCGTCGCCTGCGATGCTGCTCGACCTGGTCGGTCCGATCGTGTCGAATCCTGCCGATGAAGATGTACTTCTGAAGCTCGTACAAGAGGTCCGCAGGTTCTACGATTTGGCCAACTCAAAAACGAGCCGCTCCCCTTGGCGGATTTCTCGGATATCTTCGCCCACGCCCACCTTGACCGGCCCGGCCCAGCCTCGCTCACAGGCGATGGTCAGTTGGCCATGATTGATTTCGAGCAGGAGCCAGTGGCCTCGGTATCGGAGCCGAAACCTCATCGCCGTCAAGGGAGTGGGCAGGCGGGGGTTCAGCCGGAGGACATCCTCTCGCGTCTCGATCCCGGTGTAGCAGCGCTGCATCAAATCCACGGCGCCGCACATCGCCCCGAGATGAATGCCTTCGGCGGTCGTTCCTCCCTGGATATCCGCAATGTCGCTCTCCAAGGCGTCGCGAAAGAGATCCCACGAACGCTCCCGGTCGGAGCGCGACAGCACCCAGGCATCGACGACGCGGCTGAGCGTCGAGCCGTGCGAAGTGCGCCTGGTGTAGTAGGCGACGTTGCGGGGAATGATCTCTGGATCGAAGGGATATTCCAGCCGCTCGAAGAGCTGCGCGAGTTGCTCGGCGGAGAACAGGAAAAAGAGCATCAGCACGTCGGCCTGCTTGCCCACCTGGTAGCGGTTGACCGTGTCCCCCTCGGCTTCCAGGATTCGGTCCAGCCGCTGAACGTCGCCGTACTTCCTGCGGTACAACTCCCAGTCGAGCTCCTCGAGAGACTCGTAGCCTTCAAACTGGCTGATGATCCCGTCGCCGTGAAACGGCACATGCATCCGCCGGCTGATCTCGTCCCAGGCCGCGAGTTCCGCATCCGAGATCGCCAGCGCCAGGAGCAGTTCGCGTCGGCGCGCCTCTTCCAGCAGGTCCAGGCAGCAGCTTGCGCAGCGCAGCACCCACACGGCCATCAGGTTGGTGTAGGCGTTGTTGTTCAGGCCGGGCTCTTCGGAATCGGGGTAACGGGTATGGAACTCGTCGGGGCCGACGACGCGGCGAATCTCATACCGCCCGCGCTCGGGGTTCAACACCGCCAGACTCGCCCAGAAGCGGGCGATCTCCAGGATCATCTCAGCCCCGTAGAAATCGAGGAACTCCCGATCCCCCGTCCCTTCGTAATACTGCCAGGCGTTGTAGGCGATGGCCGCATTGACGTGCCGTTGCAGCCGCGTCTCGTCCGGAATCCAGCGTCCGGAGCGAGGATTCAAGTGCAGCCGTTGGCTTTCCTCCCGGCCGCTGCTGCCGCTCTGCCACGGGTACATGGCGCCGCGATGTCCCGCCTCACGGGCCGCGTGACGGGCTTCGTCCAGCCGCCGATAACGGTACATGAGCAGTTCCCGCGTCAACTCCGGCAGCCGGAGGTTGAAGAAGGGGAAAACAAACAACTCATCCCAGAAGATGTGACCGCGGTACGCCTCTCCGTGCCAGCCGCGCGCCGGAATACCCACGTCCCGATCGACGGTGTTGTGCGAAGCGGTCTGCAACAGGTGAAAAATGTGGAACCGCAGCACGAACTGCGTCCGGTCGCCGTCGTCCAGGTGCAAATCGCACCGCTCCCAGAGTTGCGACCAGGCCAGCGCATGCCGGGCAAGCAGCGCTTCAAACGACTCGGCCCGCATGATTTGCGTCCGCGCTTTGAGCGACGGTTCACTCAGGGCGAAGTCGCGCGAGGTCGAGATCGCCGCCACTTTCTCGATCCGGATCGACTTGTGTTGTTCGCACGCCAGCGTAAGTCTCTGGCTGATGCGGCTCGATTTCTCGCGGGTGGTCCGCTCGCAGGGGGCGAGCTCGCCGCCGATGAACGCTCGCGTCCGCGCGGCTTGCGCCATCCGCAGACGCGATTGATTGCTCTGGACGACGAGA
>JAHWKS010000586.1 GCA_019347795.1 Planctomycetota bacterium
CGCCGTGCGTCATCGATCGCACGATCGCCAGCCGATCGACACGATGGGCCAATTCCGGGACGTGCTCGCAAATTTGGATGCCGGGAACGTTGGTCGAGACCGGCTTGAACTCGCCGCGAATCTCCTCGGGCGCCTCCGGCTTCATGTCCCACGTATCCTGATGCGCGGGACCCCCCCACATAAAGAGCAGGATGCACGCCTTCGCCCGGCCGAAACTAGCTTCGTCGATCGCCTCCGCCTGTCCGCGGCCGGCCAGCAACTCCGGCAATGTCATGCCGAAGAGGCTCAAGCTTCCCACGCGCAGAATCTCGCGGCGGTTGGGGCGCCGCGCTTTACGGTATCCGGGACACGTCGGTGATTGCATGAAAAATACGTGTTGTTCCGATATCAGGAGACGAGATTTCAGTATGACGCATTACGGCGACGCAAGCCACGGCGACACATCGCCGATTGGGCGCGAGTCGTTTCGCAACACGGATGCCCCCGGCGCCAGCCGGCGGGAGTTTCCCTCAGCTCACCCATCCCGGCGCGCTCCCGCTTCTCTTGGCTTACGTTTCGGCGCCATTGGCGCCGAAGCGTAAGCCAAGGACATGGCGCCGGACGGGTTCCTCATCGCGACACAAGGTTGCCCCCGCGCGACAAGCCAACTCGCCTAATCGGCAGACAGACTCCGCAAGTGATTCCGCACTTGATTCGTCGTCGCGGCGCCCGCGGTTCGCAAGAACGCCGAACAGGTCCAAAATCCCAGCACATCCCACACCTTAAACACGCCGGGGTTGTTCTTCCGAAACCAGTACGACGTGTTGTTCATCAGCGTCAAAGCGAGCCACTCCGGCGACTGGTGCGGTTGCAGCGCCGCAAAACAGTGGACATGATCCATAAGCACCGCCAAGCGGACTAGTTCGATACGCCGAGCCTGAGCAATCCTGCGGACGTATACTATGAGCGCCGCCGCGTGCGCTTGCTCGATGGCCCCAACATGACCCACGGGACAGCAGACGAAATGGCAGTTGTACTCCGCCACGCAATGGGAGAACGGCCGCAAGTCCAAGAATGAATCGGGATCGGGATGCACGAATTCCGCCAGGTGGCGCGAGTTCCGCAGCTCGACCTCATGCCGTTCTTTTTGCCGCGTCACGTACTCCAGCACCACGCGATTCGGCGCGTCTCCCACGCCGCGGAGGTAGTAGCCGCGGGACCATAGCGAGCGCCGGCCGATCTCTTGCTCCATCTCGGGAAAGGCCTCGAACATCGACCTGCTGACGTTCGCCTTAATTGTTTGGACAGCCTTGGCGGGAGCATCCGCCGGCTTCAGGCTTAAAAGTAGCCGGACCCAGTGATCATCGACCTCTGCTTGGAGGATGTGATAGTCGCTTCGCTCGCAGACGCTGACGAGAATCGCGTGAAGCGCCTCCTTGCGGGCGCTCGCCCGCAGCGCAGGAACACGGCGCCGCGTGCGAAATCCCAGATGGTAGTGCAACTGGTACGCGTACCTCATGTTGCCGGAGTGGAACGGCGCGTCCATAGGTTTCATGAGGGAGCCTCCCACCGGCTGGCGCCGGAGGCATCCGATCGACAGGAAAGAAGAACCGAGAAATCCGGCGAGGGAGGGGGCGGCGCTGTTGCTACTAGGCGGCCTGAGGGACCACTCCCACCGGCTGACGCCGGGGGCATCCGAGATCGTCCAGATTTCCAGATTTTACGGGACGCCATCACGCGACGGCAATCAGTCGCCCCCAAATTCCCGTTCCGAGCGGGATGCGCCCCGGCGCCAGCCGGCGGTCGTTTCCCAGCTTCCAGCCATCGTCGCCAGCCGCGCTCTCCATCCGTTTTGACCCCGGCGCCGGCGCCGGGAGTCAAAAGCGGACGGTGGAAGTGAGGGGGTGTGCCCCTGCCTTTTGGTGATATTGACGGATACTCCCGCCCGCTGGCGCCGGGGGGCGTCCGAACATCGCTCGGCGCTGAGCGTGGCGACCTGCGTCGCACTATCGCTGTGGAGACGGCGTTGATAGGATGCAAGAGTAGTCCGCACTCAATCTGAGCTGTCTCGTAATGAAACGATTGCACCTTCTCGTTTTGGCTCTCGTCGCACTGTCGCTCGCGCCGCTGCACGCGCAAGACGGCGCCGGCGGAGCGAAGCCGCAACCGCTGCCCCCCTCGCCCGAAGTTTACATGGGGCGTCGGATTGCCCAGACGATGCATTATTTGGGGGCGGAGTGGCTCACGCGCGACACCCGCGAGCGGGAAGAGCGAGCCACGCTCATGCTGGAGAACCTCGGCGTCGAGAAGGGCATGACCGTGTGCGACATGGGCTGCGGCAACGGCTATCACACGCTGCGGCTGGCGGAGATGGTCGGGCCCGAGGGAAAGGTGCTGGGCGTGGACATCCAGCGCGAGATGCTGCAGTTCCTCATGGAGCGGGCGAAGGAGCGGAACATCGAGAACGTGGTTCCGATTCACGGCTCGCCGATCGATCCGCATCTGCCCGAGGGGGAGGTGGACCTGATCCTCTGCGTGGACGTGTATCACGAGTTCTCGCATCCCGAGCAGATGCTCGCGGCGATGCGACGCTCGCTGGCGCCCGGCGGCCGCGTGGCGCTGGTCGAGTTCCGAGCCGAAGACCCGCAGGTGCCGATCAAGCCGCTGCACAAGATGAGCAAGGCGCAGATCAACAAGGAAATGGTCGCCAACGGCTTCAAGCTCGTCGAGGAGTACGACGAGTTGCCCTGGCAACACCTGATGTTCTTCGCGAAGGACGAGTGATCGGCGAGCTCGTCCTGGCCCCCTGATGCTTGCTGCTCGGCGCGGATCGCCATCAGGGGGCTGACGCCCGCCGCTCGTCGGCTCAGTCGATATAGGTGAATTCGTTGGTCAGCAGCAGAAGCTGCGCGAATTGCTCCCAGGTCGAGAGCGGCGAGTCTTCGGCCGATCGCACGAACGCAAGGCCGACTTCCATCTCCGCCTCCGACGGCGGCCGCGAGAAGACGATGCGGTAGAGCGCGGCGATTTTCTCGGCGTCGCTCGCGGCCCCGCTCACCTCGTTGCGAGCGGACAGCGCCTTCGCCTGCTCGATCACAAAGGGCGAGTTCATCAGGAACAACGCCTGTTGCGGCACGGTGGTCACCGGCCGGCCGGCGGCGCTTTGATCGGGGCTGGCGAAGTCGAACACCCGCAGCAGGTTGGGCAAGTCTTGCCGGTCGATGAACCCATACACCGCCCGGCGCCGGCTGAAGGGCGCCTCCACCAGATCCACCGGACGGCCTCCCATCGCCGAATCGAGCCGGCGGGCGACGAACAGCAGCGAATCGCGGAGCGGCTCGAATTCCAATCGCTTGCGGTTCATCCGCCACAGTAGTTGATTCTCCGGATCTGTCGAATGCGGATTGCGGAATGCGGATTGCGGAATGGAAGACGAAGGATCAGCCGCGACCGATTCCGCATTCCGCATTCCGCATTCCGCATTTGACGACTGTCGATAGACGCTCGACGTGACGATCTCGCGATGGATCGCCTTCAGTGACCAGCCGCTCTCGCGCAGGCGCCAGGCGAGGTAGTCCAGCACGTCGGCTTGCCCGGGTCGCTCCGTGCGGATGCCGAAGTCGCTCGTCGTCTCGACGAGCGGCTGACCGAAGTAGCGGCCCCAGATGCGGTTGACGATCACCCGCGCCGTCAGCGGGTTGTCATCGGCGACGATCTCTTGGGCCAGCTCCAAGCGGCCGCTGCCGTTGGTGAACGGCTCGCGCTGCTCTCCCTCGAGCACCGCAAGGAACTGGCGGGGAACCTGCTCGCCCGGCCGGTCCTGGCTGCCGCGGAGAAAAACGCGCGGGTTGTGCGGGTTATCGTTCTCCTCAAGCACCATCGCCCGCGGCGGCGCATTGGGCGAGCTCGCCTGGAACGATTCGATCTGCTTCTGCAATTCGCGATGGCGATTCCGCTCCGCGCGGGTGATGTAGCCGCGCAGCTCGTCGCGATGAATCGTTGTCGGCGAGTCGTCCGCGAGCAGAACGTCGGCCAACTGCCGCCACGCCGGCTCGAGTTTTTCCTCGGCCGCGTCGTTGCCGCCTGCCTGCTTCCATTTTTCCAGGGCGTCGGTCAGGAGTTTGCCGTAGATGCGAGCCAGATCGACCTTCGCCGCGGGCGGCTCGGCCTGCAGCGCCGCCTTCACGTGCGGGTTGATCTGTCCCGGCTCGATCCCCTCGGGCGACTCGCTCAACTTCGCCACGACTTCCGCCGCCTGCGATGCGTAGTCTTCATCGCCAAGCGACGCAAGCGACTTCCACGGGCCGAAGACCGGATCGTTCAGCTGGCTCCGCCTCTCCAGATATTGTCGCCAGCCGGCGATGAGCCTCGGCTTCAATTCATCCTTGCCCAGCGAGATAAAGGGGAGTTTCTCCAACAGCGATTCAGGCTTTTCGGACACCACCCGCGCCAGATAGTCGGATACCGCAGCGCGGGCTTCCGCGCGCGTCTTCGCAACCAACTCGGTCTCGTAG
>JAHWKS010000587.1 GCA_019347795.1 Planctomycetota bacterium
TCGCCTTCCTTTAATTCCTTCCAGATCGCGGAATGAATTCCCCGCGGGTCGCGCCGCGTGGGAGGAAAGAGGTCGAGAATCAACAGGTGGATTTTGTGCTCCAGCAGATCGCACGTCTTATCGAGAAAGGCGCGAAATGCATTACTCCCCGCCTTGTTGCCCGGCGAGACGACCTCCACCATGGCGATAATGCGATCGTCGCTCACGTGCCGCACCACCACGGTGCTCTTTTTTCGCCGGTAAAACTCAGCGTCGGTCTGATAAATGAAAGTCGCCCGAGGTTGAACCAGCGTGGCCGTCGTTGTCTTGCCCCCGCCGCCCGGCGACGGCTCAGGATCCGGCTCGATCGTTTGCAGAGTAAGCACGTCGGGACCGTAGCCGGCCGCCTGCTGCTCCGCCATCGCGTAGTAGCGGTCGGGAAGAAGGCCGCCATTGAGCGATCGCTTGATCTCTTCGATCCAAGCGTGATGAAAATCGTGAAAAATGCCTGCCTCGACGCGGCTCCAATCATGGATGGGCATTTTGGCGCCTCGTCTGCCGATTGCGAAGACCTGAGTGTGACGGCATTATACCCGCGATTCGGCGACCAATAGCGTGGAATCGAGGAAGGGAAGCCAATCGTGAGCCGCACCATCTGCATCACGCCTGCGGGGCGTTTGATCGTGGAGCTGTCGCCGGAGGCGCCGCCGGCTGTTGCGGGCAACGCCCGGCGATGCGCGACGCTCAGGCACGTCGACTTTATCGACATCTTCTCCACGCCGCTTAATTCTCGCCGGCCCTGAGAGTAGACTTAACGGGAGTCGGCGATGATGAGGGTAGAACGGCGTTTGCCCTCCCCCACTGCAAGCGAGGGAGAAGATGGCAACCAGCAAGCTCTACATCTGGAAGTCGGGCGCCGCGACGGATGAAGTTTCCGTGGGCAGGATCGTGCGCGATCCGTTCGGCGAGCAGCAGCGCGACGAGCTTCTGTCGCTGCACCTGGATACGATGCTCGACCTCTTCGGCGCAGAGGTTTACTGCCGCCTGGCGGCGATGACGCCTGACGATGAACCGGCGCCGCTCACGATGAGCATCGGCGTCGAGGAGGATGCGCTCCAACCGGCTCGGCGATTGTCGGTGCAAGCCCCTTCAGGCGTACAACGGGAGACAGGGCGGTCCGCCGGCCTGGACCGACGCGCTTGATGATGGAAGCCGATCGCGGCTCTCTGACGCAGCAATAGGCTCTACCGCCGCCGCACCTGGATGGAGAACGCCTCGGCCGGGTTCTCGACAGTGAGACGGCGCACCTCGTCCCTGCTGAAGCCGTTTCGCTTCAGGGCCGGCAGGAACTGCTCGAAGAGGGTAGTATACGGGCGGAAGTCGCCGCCGCCAGGCTCGCCGACGGAGTACCAGCCCGCGTCGTGCGAGATCAGCACGCGCCCCAGCAGGCCGTTCTGCTTCATCGACTTGACCAGCTCGACGTGGCGGTCGATCGTGTCGGGACGAATTCCGTCGAACTCGATCCAGCCGCCTTGCTCAGCGGCGCGGCGATGCAGCTCGTGGTTCTTCTCGTTCTGGGCGTGCACCCAAATCCACGCTGACGGATCGACTCCTTCTTCTTCCAGAATCGCCATCTCCTGCATCGCCGCTGCGCCGTCTCCGGTATGGCAGGCGATCATTAAGCCGCTCTGGAGGTGCACTTTCGCAGCCGCGCGAACGAGCTTTCGATTGACGGGACTCAAAGGACCGCCGTCCACACCGATCTTGATGAACCCTGGCCGAATGCCCGTCTCCTCGATGCCGTTCTCCCATTCGGCGATCCACCGCGCGGCAAGCTGCTCGGCGCTCTCCTGGTGCGCGTGCTCGGGAAGAAACTTCCCCTGCCGCGCGCCATAATAGCCGGTATTGGTCAGGATGCGGAGGCCGCTGGCTGTGGCCAAGCGCTTGAGCAGAGCCGGATCGCGCCCCAGATACGCCGGCGTGCACTCCACCAGCGTCTGGCATCCGGCCTTTCGAAGTTGCTCCAGATGCGGCAGGACGGTTCGAAACACGACGTCCCGGTCATAGCGGTCTCGGCTGACTTTGTCGGCGCCGACGAAGTCCACCATCACGTGCTCGTGCGGCAGCGTCACGCCGAGTTCCTCGACGGCCGTCGAGCCAGCGACGGTCATCGCTTGACGGTTTCGCGCTTCGTCGGCCAAAACCGCCTGCGCTCTCGCCGCCAAGAAGCCGGCTGTTGCCGACGTCAAAAACTCACGGCGGTGCATGATCGCCTCTTTCGAGAATGTTACGTTTGCCAAGCAGGGACCGAACCCGCCGGCTACAAGAATACTGTCTGCTCGGCAGGACTGCCACGAAGTCCGCGCTTGTGTACCATAGCTGGTGTGCAAGACGACCGCTGCCCAAGGACGCAACGATGCGGATCCGCAAGAGTCGGGCGATGGAAGACCTGTTGTCGTTCACCCGGCGATGGTGCAGGCTGGAGTCCCAAACTGAGACGCCGGCTTCGTCGTTGCCCGCTTTCGCGCCGAAGCCGCTGATCGAGCTGGTGGCCGGCGTCGGGAACTGTGCCTTCACGCCCGACGATCATTGGCGGCGTCCCGGCTTCCCGAGAGGAATCTTCGATGTGGAGAACCGTCTCCTCCCCCCGAACCAATGGCAGCCCTGCAACGGCCGGATGTGCTTCGCCGCCGAAAACCAAGGCCTGTGGGAGGCGTTCGCCCGTATTGAGCGAGCCGATCCGCTGGTCGATGTGGTCTACGACCGCGGAACTGACACCGAAGAGCACGTACGCGGCGGGCGGATTTCGCACTTCCTGACGACATTCTGCTTGAACGAACTGCTCGACGGCTTCAATGGGTACAACCGCAAACGAGGCGCCGGATTCCATGGAGCCGGCGACCTCAATCAAGTGCAGGCGAAGTTCAGCGGCTCTTTCGTGGAGCTCTGGTCTGCGGACATGTTCGTGGACCCGGATTGGCATCACCGCTTCTATCTGTTGGAGGATAAGGCGCTCCTGCTGCATATCGTCAGCCGCGACCGGAAAAAGAATTGGTGGCGGGCAACTGCGCGCTCCCGGTCGAGCGCGGTTGCTACATGGCTCGCCGATTTCGCAGCAGAACGGCAAGGACTTCCGCGGAATCGCAACCGGCGTTGAGGCGGCTGGCGCGGGGCATTACCAATTGGCGGGACGCCGTATCGCTTTCCCTAAAACTGGCGGCGCGATTAGAATCGCTACTCGGTCGTCGCACATCCGCTAACTCGAAGCGAAAAGTCCGCGCTTGCGGCATATCTTCGCGCTCGCCGGTTAGATTAGGCATCCGCCGCCCGCGGGTTGGTTAACTGAGAATCTCTTGTATGACCCGGCCGTGGACGTCGGTGAGGCGGAAGTCGCGGCCGCCGTAGCGGTAGGTGAGGCGCTCGTGATCGAGGCCCAGGACGTGGAGCATCGTGGCGTGGAGGTCGTGGACGCTGGTGCGATTCTCTTCGGCGCGGAAGCCGAACTCGTCGGTTGCTCCGTAGACCGTTCCGCCCCGGATGCCGCCGCCGGCCAGCCACACACTGAAGCCCCAATGATTGTGGTCGCGGCCTTGCTTAGGATCGCCGCCGGCCCCCAGCTCCACGGTCGGCGTGCGGCCGAACTCGCCGCCCCAGAGCACGAGCGTCTCGTCCAGCATCCCGCGCTGCTTGAGGTCGGTCAGGAGCGCCGCAATCGGCTGATCGAGCTGCCCCGCCAGCTTCTGATGATTTTCCTTGATGTTCTCGTGATTGTCCCACGGCTGTCCCGCCCCGTGCCATAACTGCACGAAACGCACGCCGCGCTCCACCAGCCGCCGGGCGATGAGCGTCTGCCGGGCGTGGACGCCCGGGCCGTACATCTCCTGGATGTATCGCGGCTCGTCGGCGATGTTGAACGCCTCGCGGGCTTCGTGCTGCATGCGAAACGCCAACTCGTACGATTGAATGCGGGCTTCCAGCCGGTCGTCCTCACGGGCCTGGCGGTGTCGCTCGTTCCAGCGCTGGAGCAGCTCCAACTGCCGCCGCTGGTCCGCAGTCGAAACGTGCGGATGCTCGACGTTCTCGATCAGCTTGTGAAACTCGCGATGCTGCGAATCGACGTATGTCCCCTGATACGCCCCCGGCAGGAAGGCCGATTGCCAGTTCTCGTTGTCCTTGATGGGCAGCCCGCCCGGGCACATGGCGATGAAGCCGGGAAGGTTCTGGTTCTCGGTTCCCAAACCGTACAACAGCCACGACCCCATGCTCGGCCGGGCCTGCACCGAGTCGCCGCAGTTCATCAGCATCAGCGACGGCTCGTGGTTCGGAACCTCGGCGTACATGGAGCGGATCACCGCAATGTCGTCGATGTGCTGGGCGGTGCGATGGAAAAGCTCGCTGACTTCGATGCCCGATTCGCCGTAGCGGCGGAACTTGAAGGGCGAGGGGAACGCAGCGCCGGTCTTCCGCTCGGTGGTGAGGGTGTTGGCCAGCGGCTTGCCGGCGTGCCTCGCCAG
>JAHWKS010000588.1 GCA_019347795.1 Planctomycetota bacterium
CCTCCGTGGTCACGGCGTCCGCCGAGGTGATGTTCTCCGCGACCGGCGGCTTCCGGGGACGCCGCGGCTGGGCCGGACGGGGTCGGGAGTCTTTTTCGGCCGGGCTAGTTGCCATGTGACGACCACGTTGGCCGAAACAGACTCCCGACCCCTTTCTGTTCACCCCGTTCTCCGTTACCCGAGACTCCGCGAGTTTCGGCGCCGAAGGATCGTCGCTTCCAAGCCGCGACATCGCCGCCATCGCTCCGGCAACGCCGATGACGGCCATCGCCGCGACGCCGGTCAAGCGGCGGTTTCGCGCGCGGCGGCGGTGCTCGGCCAGGATCGCCGCCGCCGAGCCTCGGCCGATGTGCTGCGAAGCGATCTGCTGCGCCTCGCGCCGCAGTCGCTCTTCGAAAGACAATGGGTCGGCTTCATGGTGCATCGCGCGTCTCCCGCAATGGGGCAAGTTCGGCGGACAGCGGAGACCGTTCGACGGCATCGTGCGACGGCGGGTCAGACTCCTTCAGCCGGCGCCGCAGCTCCGCCACCGCATGATGAACCCGGGACTTGGCCGTCCCCACGGGGCAATCCAGCACGCGGGCGATCTCCTCATACGGCAGCTCTTCCGAATACCGCAGCACGAGGGCATGCCGCTGCGCCTCGGGCAACTCGGCCGCGAGCCGCCATACGCTGTCGCGCCATTCCTCCAGTTCGATCCGCTCTCCGGGCCGCTCGGCGTCGGGCGGACACCAGGCCCAGGTGAACCACCGCCACACGCGGCGGTCACGGCGCCCGCGGGCTCGCAAGCGGCGGCGGTGCAGCCGGATGAGGATCGCATACAGCCACGTCTCTACGCGGCTGCCGCCTTGGAACCGCGGCAGCGAGCGCATTGCCTGGAGGAAGGTTTCCTGGGCCAGGTCGTCGGCTTCCCAGACGTTGCCCGTCATCACCAGGGCGGCCCGGTGAATGCGTCCGTAATGGCTCTCGACGAGCGATTCCAGGTCCACCTCACGCTCCCGCGGCGTCGCCCGTTGCATCCTCCGGCCCCGGTGGGCCAGCCGTAAGGGGTCGGGAGTCTTTTTCGGGCAATGTGGCCGCCACATGGCGAATACAATGGCCGAAAAAGACTCCCGACCCCGTCCTTGGGGCGTGGGGCGTCGCTGCGCTCCGCCGCCAGCCACCGATGCAACATTAGTTCCCGCGGAAGCCGATGGGTTCACCCCATTTGGCGCCCACGGCGGGGGGTCAGCTACTCCGTCTCCACCAACTCCTCGGGAATCGCGGCCTCGTCGTCTTGGACCGGTGTCTTCAACTTCGAGGTCTCACTCAGGTAGCGCGTGGTGGCGATGCCCAAGAGCAGCCAGTTGAAGGCGATGAAGGCGAAGACGTAGGCCTGTCCGCCAGCGCCCTCGCCGTAGGAGTGCAGGCCGACGGAGCCCTTGGCGATCTGCGGCAGGACGAAGTTTACGCCGTACCACGACATGGCGATCATCGTCGCGCCGAACACGGTGCCGAAGATCAGCCCGAAGTGGTTGCCGAAGCCGGCGAACCGTCCGTGCAGGACCGCTAGGTAAACCAGAAGCGAGATCAGCGCCCAGACCTCCTTCGGGTCCCAACCCCAGAAGCGGCCCCAGGAGACATCGGCCCACAAGCCGCCGAGAATCGTGCCCGCCGCCAGCAGCAAGACCGCGACCTGGATCGCCCGGTAGGCATAGTTCGCCAACACGCCGATTTGCTCGGGCGGACGGCGATGGGCCGCCCTTAGCTCCGTAACGTGATCGGCCGGCTTCATGCCTTCCGGCAATTTCGCGGGGACCGCCGGATCGCGATACTTGCCGCCGATCAGATAGCCAACCGCAATCAGACCCAATCCCCACGCGAGCATCCCTGCGCCGTAGCTGGCGACGATGGTGAGCACGTGGATCGTCAGCCAGAAGTTCGATCGCAAGACCGGCTGCAGCGGCTGAAAGCTCTGGTCCAGCACCGGCGCGTACCATGCGAGGAAGAAAAAGAACCACGCCCCCAGCGCCGCGGCGCCGGCGAACATTTTTCGCGGATACACGTCGCTGATCATCCGCGACATCGCCCCGCCCTGCCGCCAACTCAGCGGAACAAACCCCAGGGCGAGCACCGCCGTCAAAATAAACCGCGGCCCGAACCAGACAGTCAGGAGCAGACACACCAGGCCCACGGCCCAGACGCCGACGGTATTGGCCATGCCGCCGGCGCCGGCCACGTCGGAGAGGTTGGGGAGCAGCGGGAAGTACGGCCGTCCACCGTCTCCCAGCTCCAAAATGCTGAGGGCGTAAAAGAGGCCCACCATCAGCGAGAAGCGGAACGGCTGCACAAGCCAATTGAGCGTGCGCCAGCCCTGCGGACTGAGGAGGAATCGCTGGCTCTTGTCCAGTTCGCCCGCCTCCCAGGCGAAGGGGATCGCGGTGGCTCGCCAGGCGTTGCGGATGCCGGTCCAGGTGAGCGGGAGGAACAGAAACCACAGCCCCAGGATCAACATCACCCAGGGGACGTAGACCACCGTTTCGTACATGTTGGTGACCGGCGCCCAGCCGGTGACCATAATCCGCAGCGCGAAGCCGTAAGCGGTCCACAAGGCGCAGATCGCGAGGATCGTCACGCCGGCCCAGAACATCGGCTTCCGCGCCACTCCGAAGGAGACGCAGAAGCAGACCAGCGCCAGCATCGTCAGAATCCACGACCACTTGAAGGGGTCGGTGTTGTTGTAGCGGACCTCCGTGTCGATCTTCCACTGCAACGGATAAGCCGTGTAGGCGAGCAGCGTTTCATCGCGCTCATGGGCCGGGAGGGCGTTGACAACCGCCTTGCGGCGGAGCGGCTCCACCGACTCGCCCAGCTCGCGGAGCGACGTGGCGAGTTTTTCCTGCGCCTGCTGCAGGGCTTCGCCGTCGTCCTCATGACGGGCGACGAAGGCGGCCTCCAGATCGCTCCAGGCCCGGCGAACGTCTCGCACGTGGCCTTGCGGATAGCCCTCCAGCAGCTCATCGGAGTACAGCACCGCTTGCAGGCTGATCCACGGCTGCGAGGTGTTCTCCGTGTCGCGATGCTTCGCCAGAGCGTACGGGTTGAGGCCCGGCGCGACCAGCAGCGATCCCCCCTCGTCGTAAAGGGCCGCGTGCATCTCCAGCGAAAGCCGGTGCAGCTCTTCCGCCTTCGAGGCCAACTCGCGGAACATCGGCCGGAAGGACTCAAGCTGCGACGCGCTCAGCCCCCCCGTATCCTCGAAGATGCGGTTGCGGTGCTCGCGAAGCTGCTCGGCAAGCTGCTCCGATGAATTGCGAAAGGCCAGCACCGCGTCTCGGGCCTCTTCCAGCGTGACCCCCGGCGCCTCGCCTCCGCCCAGCGAGCCGCTGAATTGATTCACAAGCCTGGCCCCGATCGCCCGCAAGTCGTCCAGGCTGGTTAAGGTGGCGATCACCTCCCGCACCAGCGGCGTGTCGGCGCTGCCCCCCAAGGCGCCGGCGAGCGACTCCAGCCGGCCGCTGAACGATTGCCCGCGGGCGTTCTGCTTGTTCGCCACGTCGATGGCGTGGGTGATCTGCCGGACGAAGCGGCTGCGCGTGCCCGGCTCGGCGACCTGGCTGAGCGTGAGGGCCCGGCGGGGATCGAACGCCAGCGACCGCCAAGCGTTGTAGCGATCCAAAAGCTCCTGCACGAGCTTGTCCAGCTCGGTCGGCTGGAACTCTCCGCCGCCCGACTGAGCCGCCTCCTGCCGGTCGCGCAGGGCGATCAGGTAATCGCGAAGCGAGTCGGATTGCAGCACCTCGCGGGGCGAGACGTACTTCAGCTTCCCCGTCTCGACCTCCACGCCCAGCGTCTCCCGCAACTCGGCGTGCGGGGCGTAGAGGAAGGGGACCCGCTCCCACTTCTCCGGCTCGATCAGCCAGCTCAGGACCAGCTCCACCGGGCCGAACGCCTGCGGCTTCCCTTCGGGAAACAGGTCCAACAGGCCCTTGTAGTCGGGATCCTTCGCGAGTTGCTCGGCGACGATGTAGTCCCACTCATTCCCGTCGTACTTGTCCTTGAGCCGGACCCATTGCTGCGCATCTTCGATCTCGAAGTAGCCTTCCAGGCTCAGTCGGATTTTGCTCTCGCGGTCATACACGGTGTCGGCCGCATCGCGGGCGAACGATTGCAGCGGCTTGGCGCGGCCGTTGTGAAAGACGGGGATCTCGGCCGCGGTGTCAAGGTCGTACCGCTCCCCGGCCGTGGCGGCGCCGACGAGCAGAAGCGAAGCGAGGAGGGAGGCGAGGTATTTCATGGCGGGGTCGAAGTGATTCTGTAAGAGGGTGGCTGGCGGCGGGGGGTTATCCCCCCCCCCCCCCGTTCCCCGCTGAGGGTGGGGGGTGGGGGAAGATCCGCCGCCCGCCCCCCCGTTTTTGACACAAGGCGGGGGTGACTCACCCAAAAAATTTAAACGGTTGGGGGTTGTTTTTTTTTTTGTTTGGGGGGTGAGGCGAGTCGGGGGGGGTGTACGC
>JAHWKS010000589.1 GCA_019347795.1 Planctomycetota bacterium
CGCTCCTCGTAACGCAGCCGGACCCGCGCCGCTGAAGCTCTCGCCCCCCAGCCAGCCGCTGGAGAAAGGGGAGAAAGCGGCCGAGCCGCCCTCTTCCGGCAGCGCCTTCGCGAGCGTTGTCTCGAGCCTCGTCGTGGTTTTGGGACTGTTCTTCCTGGTCGTGTGGTTCGCCCGCCGCGGGGCGCCCAAAGGAACGATGGTGCTGCCGACGGAGGTGCTGGAGGTCCTCGGCCGGGCCCCGCTCAACGCTCGGCGCCAACTTCACGTCGTGCGGTTTGGAAACAAGCTGCTGCTGCTAAGCCTCACCCCCGGCTCAATCGAGCCGGTCGCCGAGATCGACGATCCCCAGGAAGTGGATCGCCTGGCCGGCATCTGCCACGAATTACAAACGGGCAGCATCTCCGAAAACTTCCGCCAGGTCTTTTCCCAGATAGCCCGCGAGCCGGCCCCCACGGGCTTCGTCGGCGCTGGACGCGACTGATCTTCATGCACCGATATCGCGCCAACTCGGTAACCGTTCAAAAGAAGCCCCGAAGGGGCGACAGCAGGTTCTGCGTTCCTTGGGCGCCGGCGCTACTGGCCGTCATCGCGCTACTCCCTACACCGGCGATTGCTCAACAAGTCGCTCCCCCCGCCGCCGAAGCCCGCCGCCCCATCGACGACTTCCTCACCGCGGGTCCCGACGTCTGGACCAGCCCCGAGGGTCTTAGCTCATCGCTGCAAATCCTGTTGCTGCTGACAGTGCTCAGCCTGGCCCCCTCGGTGCTGCTGATGACGACGAGCTTCATCCGCATCGTCGTCGTGCTCGGCCTGCTCCGCCAGGCCCTCGGGACGCAGCAGCTTCCGCCCAGCCAGGTGATCACCGCCATCGCCCTCTTCATGACGGTGGCCATCATGACGCCGGTCTGGACCGAGGTGTACGACGAGGCGATCGCTCCGTACACCGACCCCACTGTCTCCATGAGCATGCAGGAGGCGTGGATGCGCGGCGTGGCGCCGGTGCGGCGCTTCATGAGCCATCAGATCGAGGCGGCCGGCAACAGCGATGACGTGTGGCTCTTCTACTCGCACTACCCCGAACGCTACCATCGCGAGCCGCCGCAAAGCTACGACGACGTGCCGCTCCAGGTGCTGCTCCCGGCTTTCGTCCTGAGCGAACTGCGGACAGCGTTCCTGATCGGCTTCCAAATCTATCTGCCGTTTTTAATTCTCGACATTGTGATCGCCAGCGTCACCGTCTCGATGGGAATGATGATGCTCCCGCAGGCGATGATTTCGCTCCCCTTCAAGCTGCTGTTGTTCGTGATGGTGGACGGCTGGCATCTGGTCGTCGGCATGTTGATGCAGAGCTTCGCCCTCACGTGACGCAATGTTAACCCGAAGCGTTAGGACCGTTCGAAAAACTAACGTCCTTAACCTCCCCTGGGGGAGGTCGGACGCGGTAGCGGCCGGGTGGGGCGGGGTAAGCTCGAACGACAGTTATTTCTCTAGCGACCCTTAGCAAGACGCCTCGGCCTCGCTTACGCTTCGCGCTTGATATGACCACCTCCTACCACGAAACGAAACCATGGACCCGCAAGACGCGGTAGACCTGGGACGCCAGGCGATGCTCACGGGACTGTTGATCGGCGCCCCCGTGCTGCTGGTGGGTATGGCGGTCGGCCTGGGGGTCGGTCTGCTCCAGGCGCTCACGCAGATTCAAGATCAGACGATCTCCTTCGTCTTCAAGATTGTCGCCATGCTGGTGACGCTCGCCGTCACGCTCCCGTGGCTCTTGCAGACGATGATGGACTACAGCGAAGAGCTCATCACGAGCATTCCCGCCACAATCCTCGGAGGGTAATGGCGCTTATGCCCATCGCCGAGATCTTCGCCAACCCGCTGATGACGTTCATCCTGACGCTTGCCCGCGTCGGAGCGCTGGTGACCGTGACGCCGATGCTCGGCGCGGCCGGGGCGCCGGCTCGGGTGCGGGCGGCGCTGGCGTTGGTGGTGTCGGCGATGGTGACGCTCGTCTATTGGGGCGCGCCCGCCCCGGCGCCGGCGAATCTCTTGCAACTCGGAGTGATGGTCGCCGGCGAAGCGGCGTGGGGACTGGCGCTGGGGATGGGAGTCGCCATTCTCTTCATGGGACTGCAGGCCACGGGGCAATTGCTGGGGGAAATGAGCGGCATGCAGCTTGCCGAGTCGGTCGATCCCAATTTTGAAACCAGCACGCCGCTGTTCGGGCAGGTGCTCAACCTGGTGGCCCTGGCGGTGTTCGTGCTCATCGGCGGACACCGGCAGGTGATGTCCGCGTTATTGGACAGCTTTGTCGCCATGCCGCCGGGACACGCGAAGTTCTCCGAAGGGCTGACGACGGCGCTGGTGGATGCCGGCGCTCAAAGCTTTGAACTCGGCGTGCGGGCCGCGGCGCCGGTGCTGACGGCCGTGCTGCTGGCGACGCTCGTGTTGGGCTTCATCAATCGCACGCTGCCGCAGTTGAACGTGATGGCGGTCGGCTTCAGCCTGAACACGATGCTCACGATCGCCGGCCTGGCGGTCACCCTCGGCGCCGCGGCCTGGATCTTCCAAGAACAGGTGGAGCCGCTGTTGGACAGAATCACCAACGTAGGTCACTCGCTCGCAAAGTAATAGGCACACTCCGTGTGCCATTCCTGGGGCGCCTGAAGACGGCACACGGAGTGTGCCTGCTACTTTATGCCCGAGCAATTCGGCGATAAGCAGTACGACGCCACGCCGCATCGCCGCCAGAAGGCGCGCGAGGAAGGGCAACTGCCGCGCAGCCAGGACCTCGCCTCGGCCGTGGTCCTGGTGGGCGGCCTGACGGCGATGCTCCTTCTCGGGCGCCGGTTGTACGAGTTCCTGGGGAACCTGGCCCGGCATCAGCTCGGCTCGGTCCCGGAGTTGGAGAATGACCTCGGAACGATCTCCGTGCAGGCCGGCGCCGTCGGCCGGGAACTCGCCTCGGCTATGTTGCCGCTGTTGGCAGTGATCGTCATTGCGGCGGTGCTGGTGAATCTCGCGCAGGTCGGCTTCCTCTTCCTGCCGCAGAAACTCGCCTTCGACCTCAACCGCGTGAACCCGCTCTCGGGCTTTCAGCGGCTGTTCTCGCTTCCCAGCGCCGCGCGGTTCGGCTTCGGCCTGTTTAAGGTGGTGATCGTCGGCATCGTCGCCGGCCTGAGCGTGTGGGGCCAGGGAGATGAAATCCTCGCCCTCGTCGGCGCCAGCGTGCCGGAGATCGCGGTGTTCCTCTTCCAGACCGTGTTCTGGACGAGCCTCAAGATCGCCGCGGCGCTGATGATCCTGGCCCTCCTGGATTACCTCTTCCAGCGGTGGAAATCGGAGCAGGACCTGAAAATGACGCATCGCGAGATTCAGGAGGAGATGAAAACACTGCAGGGCGATCCGCAGATAATCGCCCGGCGCCGGCAGGTGCAGCGGCAGTTGGCGATGAACCGCCTCTCCAGCGACGTGCCGGGCGCGACCGCCGTGGTCACCAACCCGACGGAGCTGGCGATCGCCCTCAAGTACGACATCGACACCATGGCCGCGCCGGTGGTCGTGGCCAAAGGCGCCGGCGTCGTGGCCCAGCGCATCCGCCGCCTGGCCCTGGAGTCCGGCGTGCCGATCGTCGAGCGCAAAGAGCTGGCCCGCGTCCTCTACAAAGAAGCCGAAGTCGGCAAACCCATCCCCACCGAACAATTCGCCGCGGTGGCCGAGGTGCTGCGATACGTCTACCAACTCCAAGGCCGCCCGCTGCCGCGCGCGGCGGCTTGACGAAAATGAAAAACGCTTCTCAATCCTCTATTTCGCAATCGGGCAATGCCCGTTGAAGGCTATGGAGGCCTGCGTCGGTGACCGACGTTCCGGCGAGCCACAGCTCTTCAAGGCGAGTCAGCCCGTGAAGATGCATCAGGCCTGCGTCGGTCACCTCTGTGCCGTCGAGCCACAGTTCTCGCAGTCGCTTCATTCCGCTGACATATTCCAGACCGGCGTCGGTAATCGCAGTGTGTTGCAGCCGCAGTTGCCAAAGCTCGGTTAGTCCTCGGAGGCACTTTAATCCGCGGTCGGTAATACGGGTGTGGCCGAGATTCAGCCAGCCTAAATGAGTCATTGATTTGAAGTGTTCCAGCCCATCGTCGGTTAGCAGAGTGTTGTCCAGCCAGAGGGATTCAAGACGCCGTAGACCGCAGAGATTCTTCAATCCGGGTCCGGTCACGCGCGTCCCGTCGAGATTTAGCCCTGTCAATTCTGCTAGCGGCTGCAAATGCTCCAGTCCAGCATCTGTGACAGCCGTGTAGTTCAGCCACAGACTCCGTAGCTGGGTGATGTGTCTGAGATGCTCCAATCCAGCATCTGTGATTTGGGTTTCGGCGAGAAACAAGGATTGTAACTGGTCCAGTCCCTTAAGATGCTTCAAGCCTGCGTCGGTAATCTTCGTATCGGACAGATACAGCGCTCGAAGCTGCGTAAGTCCTTTGAGATGTT
>JAHWKS010000590.1 GCA_019347795.1 Planctomycetota bacterium
ACCGCCGAGGCGATCATCAACGCCGGCCGGCTGGGGCAAGTGGCGCCGATGCCGGAGGAAGCGATTGAGCAGCTTAAGGCGGCGTTTTTCTGATGCGGAAATCCGCTAATCCGCGCGGCGATTGAGCCGGTGCACGATTCCCGCAAACGCGTCCTCTTTGGTCCGCTTCCACAACCAGGCGGCAAGCTGAGATTCAGCGACTTTGCGCGGCAGGGCTGAGTTTGCAACGCCGAACAACGCGGCCGTCACGGCGAGAAGGGCGATGACCACCACGTCTGCAAAGCCCCAGACCGTGTAGACTTCGCCGTGAATCTTTATGAACCCAGGCGGTGGCGGATTGCGTTCATCGAGCCAGTCGTGAAGAGCGGAAATCGCGTGATCCGGATACGGCCAAGGGCGAGGCCAGGCCGGATCGCCGTAAAGAAACCACTCATGGACGATGCGATGTCGCGTCCATATTGCATACGAGCAAGCAAGGAATGAGACGATGATCAGCGACCATAGCAGGGATTGAACGCCAGTCGTCCGCGTCCAGCGCCGGCTCGCCTGTCCCAGACGACAGCCAAGCAAGAGCGATGTAACAACAACGGTCGCAGGGAGGACAACTACTGAGACGCGATAACGCGTCACGTGTCCGCCGAGGAGCCACAGCAACTGTGGATAGAATGTGAGCAGCAAACCCCAAACAAAAAGCAGTATCAGGCCCGACTTCAGGCCGAATTGAATCGGTCGCGACTCCGAAAGATCGGCCATCATTCACTGCGAACCACGGTCGCCGCGGATGTAGTGATCAACCCTTTCTCGACGCGAGCTCTTGGACATCGCGGAACTCACGGACTGCTGGCTAACGAGGTGGAACACTGGCGCCAATTCACCGTACGCTCGGCCCAGTGGTATGTCAATGAACGCTCCGCTTCGGCTGCCCCTCTACTCCCCTCTACTCCGCGGCCGTTCGTTGCCGCAGCGCTTCATAGACGAGGACGGCGGCCGCGGCGGAGACGTTGAGGCTGTCCACCACGCCGTGCATGGGAAGCTCGATGGAGGTGATGTCGTCACCGCGCCAAACCTCGCTCAGGCCGTGGGCTTCGCTGCCGAGGATGATCGCCGCGGGACCGCGAAAGTCGGCGTCGGTGTAGAGCCGGCCAGCGCCGACGCGGGCGGCGTAGATGGCGATTCGCTGCGAGCGCAGCCGATCCAACGTAGTCGAACTATCCGCGGCGCAGACGGGGAGCGTGAAGACGGCGCCGAGGCTAGCGCGGATCACGTTGGGATTGTAGACGTCGTGCGAGCCGTCGGCGGCGATGACGGCCGAGACGCCGGCCGCGTCGGCGGTGCGGAGCACGGCGCCGAAGTTTCCCGGCTTCTCGACCCCTTCCAGCACCGCGATCAGCGGGTTCGCCGGAAGTTGCAGATCGGCGAGAGTCCGCTGCGGCGTCGCGGCGACCAGGACCGTCCCTTCCTCGCGATCGCCGAACGCGAGTTTCGCGAACACGGCCGGCGTCACGTGAAACGTCTCCGCGGCGGACTCCTCAGCCAATCGCGCCGCCTCTTGCCGCTCCGGCGAGTCGCACAACTCGGGACAGATGAACGCCTCATGCACTGTGACGCCGGCGCCAATCGCCCGCGAGATCTCGCGAGCCCCGTCGATCAGGAACCGCCCCGCCTTCCGCCTTGCCCGCGAGTCCCGGAGCCGCGCCGCCGCCTTGATGCGCGGGTTCTGGACGCTGGTGATCAAGCCGGTTTCTCGCCGTCCCACGGGTTGCTCCAGTCGCCCCAGTTCTTGAGGTACAACTCGTACGCGTTTTGCGGGGCGGCCCGCTCGGCGATCCAGCGATGCGTCTCGTTCACCAGCCCCTGCTCCTGCTCCAGCGTCAGGCGGCCGATCATCACCTGGCACCGCAGGAACAGGAAGTACGTATCCAGCACGTCGCAGCGGCAGTACTCGTTAATCTCATCGACGCGGCCCTGGTTGTAGTAGTCCTGCACCGCATCGCCGCGGATGTCCATCTTTCCCGGCTTCCCGAGAATGTTCGCAGCCAGGTTCAGCCCTCCCGTGAAGCGGCTGGCGCCGAAGTTGGTCAACAGGTCGTGAATGTCGAAGTGGGCCTCGGTGTTGTAGCGGTGCCGGGGATGCTCGAAGCTTTTCCCCTGCACGTTGAACCAGCCCGGGGCGCTGACGCCGTAGCGGAACGCCGCCAGCTCCAACAGCGGCAGGTCGAAGGTCCGTCCGTTGAAGGTCACCAGCGTCGGCCGGCGATACGCCTCCCATCCCCGCCAGAAGTCGCGGGTGATGATGTGCGGCCGGAACTGCGGCGAGTCCAGCACCACCAGGTCGATCAGGCGAAAGTCGGCCGCCACCTTGGCCACCGCTACCGACACCGGGAACTGGTACGTGTAGGGGATGAAGTCGCTGTCGTACTTCTCCACCAGCTCGGAGCGATACCGCTCGATCGCATCGGCCGGCGCCGGCCGGTCATCGCCGTAGCGGAGCTTGGAGATCAACTCGCCGTCGGCGACGCTCTCCACGTCGAATACAAAATACCGCACCGGCAGATCGGCCACGGCGTCCCCTTTCCTCGGGAGGCGATCGAAACCATGATTAGCCGTGAGCGTATCAACAAAGAACGCCGGAGGAAAGCAGCACGATGAACGAAGACCGCCTGCTCGACCGCTTCCTGCGGTACGTGCGGATTCACACCACCGCCGACGATGCGACCGACCGCTATCCCAGCTCGGACGGACAACTCGAGCTGGGGCGGATGCTGGTCGCGGAGCTGCGTGCGATGGGCGTGGCCGACGCGAAGCAGGATGAGCACGGCATCGTCACCGGGACGGTTCCGGCGACGATTGACCGAATGGCGCCAGTGGTGGCGTTCAACGCGCACCTCGATACGTCGCCCGAAACGAGCGGCGAGGGCGTGAAGCCGCAGGTCATTCGAAATTATCCTGGCGGCGACATCACGCTTCCCGGCGACCCGAGCAAGGTAATCCGCGCGAAGGAGTCGCCGGAGCTGAACGATCTTCGCGGCCGCACGCTGATCACGACCGACGGCACGACGCTCCTGGGCGGCGACGACAAGGCGGGCGTGGCGGTCATCATGGAGACGGTCCACTGGCTGATCGAACATCCCGAGATCCCGCATGGCCCGGTGAAGGCGCTCTTCACGTGCGACGAGGAGATCGGCCGCGGCGTGAAGCACGTCGATGTGAAGCAGCTCGGCGCCGACGTGTGCTACACGCTGGACGGCTCCGGCGCCGGGGTGATCGACGTCGAGACGTTCTCGGCCGGCCTGGCGACGATCACGGTGCGGGGGGTGAACATCCATCCGTCGATCGCCAAAGACCGCATGGTCAACGCGGTCCGCGCCGCCGGCGAGTTCGTCGCCCGCCTGCCGCGCGACACGCTGGCGCCGGAAGTCACCTC
Organism: Planctomycetota bacterium; assembly: GCA_019347795.1. Classification (GTDB taxonomy): domain Bacteria; phylum Planctomycetota; class Planctomycetia; order Pirellulales; family Pirellulaceae; genus JAHWKS01. The sequence goes on from JAHWKS010000590.1 coordinate 3,425, forward strand.
CGGCCGCGAGGGCTTCTTGCACCCGTATCAAATTGACGGCGGCGTGGCCCAGACGCGCATTCGCGTGCTTCTGCGGGACTTCGAAACGGCGAAACTCGCCTGGCAGGCCGAACGACTGCGGGAGATCGCCCGCGACGTGGAGAAGATTGTGCCCGGCGTCTCGATCGACATTCACATCGCCCGCCAATACCGCAACATGGCCGAGGGGCTGGCCCGCGAGCCGCGGGCGGTGGCGTACGCCCGGGAGGCGTTCCGCCGCTTGGGCAAAGAGGCGAAGCTCGACATCGTCCGCGGCGGCACCGACGGCTCGCAACTGACCGAGCTCGGCCTCCCCACCCCCAACCTCTCCACCGGCCAGCACAACATCCACTCCCCGCTGGAATACGCCTGCCTGGAAGAAATGACCGAAGCCGGCCGCGTGCTGCTGGAGCTGGCGCCAATCTGGGCGGAAGGTTGACGGCTGCGCGACCCCGGCGCCACAATCCTCGAATTCCCGTTTGATCCGTGATTCGCTGCGGGCGCGGTGCGCACGCTTCCTGCGGATGGAGCACGTACACTGACAGAGCCATTCCTACAGCATTGTTCTCGTAATATGCAGTCAAACTCCCTTTGGCTCCGCATTAACGGCGTCGCCCATGCGTTTGGTCGTGAGTTGGGTTGCGATTGTCTGCGGTGCCGGACCGTGAGTTATCAGTTGGCGCCGCCGCCGGAGCGGCTGACGGAGTTTCCCGGCTGGGCCGATCCGCCGGTGCGGGCGAATACGTCCGCCTCGCTGTTGTTGGGAGACGAGCAAGGCCAGGTTGCCGGGCACATGCTGATCGACGCGGGAGGCGGCGTCGTGGACGGACTCAGTGGGACGCCGATCCCGGGACTCGCGAACGTCTCGGCGGTGCTGATCACGCATTGGCATCACGATCACATCAGCGGGCTCGCGCAACTGGGCGAGAGCCTGCGACGTACGGCCCGGGCGCAGGAGCGGCCATTCTTAAAGATTCCGCTGTGTTGCACGCTGGCCACGTTCGACGCGCTGCGGGAGCGGGCGGGAATGCGGCACGTCCTC
>JAHWKS010000591.1 GCA_019347795.1 Planctomycetota bacterium
TCCGGTCGGTGTCACGATCGTTCTACTCACGCTACCGCTGCACCCGGCCCGACTTGGCGCCGGCGGCCAGAGCGATGACTTCCTCTTTCGTCACGTAATTGAAATCGCCGTGAATGGTGTGCTTCAGGGCGCTGGCGGCGGCGGCGAAGGCGATCGCCTTGCGGGGATCGCCCAGGTCGCCGTCATTGAAGGCGTAGAGCAGACCGGCGGCGAACGAATCTCCCGCGCCCACCCGGTCCACGATGTCGGCGATCGCGTACGGGGCGTATTGTCCATTCTTGCCGAGGGGAGCGAAGAAGGCGCCGTCCAACTCTGCGTCGAAGAGCATCGCCCCCCAGTTATTGTAATCCGCCGAGATGCTCTCTCGCAGCGTAAACGCCACCCGGCTGACGTTGGGAAACCGCTCGATTACCTGGCGAGCCACCTGCTCATACGCCTCCGCAGGCAGTTCTCCCTCCTCAACGTCGGCGCCTTCGGCATGGATGTCCAGGACGTAAGCGGCGTCTTCCTCATTGCCAATCACCAGGTCCACGTGCGGAAGAATGAGCGACATACACTCCCGGGCCAACTGCACAGCGGGAAAACCCGGGCGCCATCGCCACAGCTTCTTGCGATAGTTCAGGTCGCACGAAACGGTCACGTCCTTCTTCTTGGCCCGCTCCACCAGCTCCAGGGTCGCACGATACGCCATCTCGCTGATCGCGGGGGTGATGCCCGTCACGTGCAGCCAGCGAACTCCGGAAAGCGCGGCGTCGAAGTTATACTCCTCCGGCCGGGCGAGGCTGACGGCGCTGTACTCGCGATCGTAGAGAACGGTGGCGCCGCGCTGGTTGGCGCCGGTCTCGACGAAGTAGATTCCCAGCCGGCCTTCCTCTCGCCAGAGGATACGGCTGGTGTCCACGTCGAGCGACCGGAGACTGGCGACCACGGACTGCGAAAGCGCGTGGCGGGGCAGGGCGGTGAGGAACCGCGCCCGTTGTCCCAACATCGCCAGCGAGGCGCAGACATTGGCCTCTCCGCCGCCCCAAGTAACCTCCACCGAACCGGGCAACGCTTGCCGCCACCGCCGCCTGTCGGGAGGCGCCACCCGCATCATGATCTCGCCGAATCCCAGGATCATCGCCGCCGGCTCCCAACGAAAAGACTCGACCGCCCGTCGCTTACGCTAACGAGCCGCCGAGGGGGAATCAACGGGTCTGCGTCTTCCCATGAAGTGGTTGCGCTGAAAGCGCGTCGCGACGAGGGCTGGCGCCGCGGGCATCTGAGGCGTTTCAAGCGGATTGCTGGGTGCGAAAGTGCTTGGGGACCCACGCAGTCCACCTATCGCCGCCGGTGGTTTCGCAGACAACACGTCGGTAGAATGCAGCTTACGACCTATCCGAAGACGGCACGATGATGCGCAAGCTCGAGCTGCCCAAGACGATGCTCCGCCTGCACGGGGGCGACCTTACCAAGTACGTGCATCCCGAGACGATCGTCGGGCGCTTCCCGCTGGAGCAGATCGCCGACATTCGACTCGAGCGGCACACGGAGTACTTCGGCGTGATCTTCGCCGCCATCGGCGCCGCCCTGGCCGCGGTGGCCAAGGTGTACGTTCCCTGGGAGGGCTGGGGTTGGGCGGCGGCCGTCGTGTGTCTGGCGCTGGCGCTGTTGTGCGCCCTGATCGTCTCGGGGCGGAAGATCGTCATCGAGACGCGCGAGGGCCCGGTGGGCTACGTGGTGGCCGACGCAATCGAGGAAGCCGAGGGCTTTGTGATCACCCTTCGGCAAGTCCTCCGCACCGGCGGAAAAGGCGACAACGCCGACGAACCTTCCCCCGCCTCGCAATGACAGAGGGGCGCCGCAACGGGCAAGGCTATTCGTCCTGCGCGGCGCGGTCGGCGGTTGTCGAGAAGTATGTGTAGGAGGTTTGGGTGCGAGGCGTCGCCAGGTGCGGGGCCGACCAGACTTCCGCGCCATCGAGCGACAACTCCAGCTCCGCGGTCGAGATGCGGGCGACGCCGTACCGCCACTCGGCGGCATCACCCGTCGGCTGCGCCGCCTCCAGCATCAAAAGCAGTTCGGGATTGGTTCCGTTGGAGAGGACAAACAGCGTCCCATCCAGCACGCCCGCCGCGTTTTCGTACTCCAAGATGGGCCGCGGCTGGAGACGCAGTTGAATCCGCTCCCGCGCCGGCCCGATGTATTCCACCGCAGTGAACCGCCGGGCCAGCTCCCGCATCTGCCGGCCGCGAACCACTGCCGACTCCGCCGGCGCCGGGGCGCCGGGAACGGGCCGCTCGACCGCCGGCTCATCTTGCGGCTTCCACCGCCAGCCCGTCTCGGTCTGCACCTCCAGCGGCGAGGGGGTGAGCGAGATCAGCTCATACGACCAGAAGTCTTCGTACCGCTCGACGCCGACCATCAGGACGGGGCGGCCGCCGCTGCTCCATGTCCACAAGGTTCCGTCGTGAAAGGCCCGCGTGGGGTCGCCGAATCGAAGCCGCGGATTCGCAGAGCGCTCGACCTGCCGACCATCGCCGCGCCGCACAACGAGCGCCTCCGCCCGACGACGCATCTCCGCCAAGCGCTGGCCCCGCGCGTCTTCGTCGCCGGGCGCCTGCGCGAGCACGGGCGCCGACAGAAGCACGAGCGCCGCGGTCAACAAGTTCCGCATCATGGGCTTGCCTCATCCTGCACAGAGGGTGTGACGAAGAGCCAGTAGGGATCGTCCGGCGTTCCGACGACGCCGGGCGTGCGGGAGCGGCGCCAGACTTCGGCGCCGTCCAGCTCGACGTGAAACTCGGCGCTGCCGATCCTCGCCAGCGCGTACCGCCACTGCGCCCGGGCGACGTCGGGGCCGTGGGCCTCGATCAGCAGAATCACTTCCGGATTCGTGCCGTGGGCGAGGACGAAGGCGGCGCCGTCCAGCACTCCCGCCGCTTCGTCGCGGTAGCGATGCACCGGCTGCACCAAAAGCCGCAGCTCGAAGCGGGAGTTGTCGGGATTCCAGAACTCATGGGCGGTGAAGCGGCGGGCAATCTCCTTCATCTGCCGCAGCCGGATCGGCTCGCGCTCCGCAGGCGCGGGGGCATCGGGGACGGGCGTCGGCTCGATCTGCGTGGTCGCAGGCCGCCAAAAGCTCGACGTCGGCGTCTTCAGGATGACCCGCTGCATGCCAGTGAGCGTGACGGCGTGCACCCACGGCGCCTGCGGCTCGGTCCCCTGGTAGAGCTCCAAAAACGCCGCCGGCCGGCCTTCGCCGAACGCCCACAGCGTGCCGTTGCGGTTTTGCCGCGCCGCATCGCCGAACGTTAGGAGCGGGTTTTGGCGTCGCGGCACGACCTGCTGCGGATCCTCCGCCAGCCGCATCTCGCAAAGATCCATGTGCTCAGCCGCGAGCTGGAGGGCGTCGGGGAGCGAACCCTGCTCGTCGTCTTGGGCGAGCGCTGCGCCGGAAAGCGACACGAGGATGGTTATCGGCAAATATCTAATCATCGACACGAGCAGCGCGACTTCAAGGTCTACTTTGCGACGCCGCCAAACAGCCGGCGGACTGATTCTCGTACCAAGCGGCTGCGTCGTCGAACTCCGCCTCTGCCGCGAAGTGTTTTATAATTCTCATCGTAGCAGGCGCCGTGGGTCATGTCAGCGAACGCCCAGAGCGGACTATGCCAATCCCAATTTTCTCCGCCAGCACCATTCGATGGTGAACAGGCCCAGGATCAACGTCAGCATCCACCAGTTGCTCCAGAGCGGCGAGCGGCGGATCTCGGGGGGACCGACCGTCGCCGGCGCCTCGGCGAGCACCGCCGCCAGGTCTTCGGCGGATGTGAGCACTTTGCCGCCGGAGGCGTCGGCGACGCGCTTCAGCAGGTCGTGGTTGGGGAACGGGTTCTGCTGCTCGAACGGGTCGTGGAGGATCTGGATGTCGAGCGAGGTGCTGTCCACCTGCGTGTAGTCCTCGTACGCCGTCAGCTCCACCCGCAGCGACTGGCTGGAGGCGCCGCTGGAAAGCGCCTCGGCCAGGGGGAGTTGAATCGCGTGCAGCGGCGTCGCTTGGCCGCCCAGGGGAAGCTCGAACTCTTCGCCCCAGATAAGGAAGGGGGATTCTTCGCCGCTCTCGCGCGGCAGCGCGGACGGCCACTTGACGGGCGAGTAGTCGGAGTCGATCTCCAGGCCCAGCCCCTGCGGCTCGATCATCGCCGTGACGCGGTAGTCGCGCGTGGGAGAGGCGCTCTCGTCGTAGGGCGCGGCGAAGTGCACGACGGCGTCGTACGTCGGCTTCTCCAGCAGGTCCAGCTCGTCAGGAGTCGCCAGACCGGCGAGCGCGGAGTACGTCTCGCCGGCATCCGTGAGGTCCACCCGGAGGTCGGCGACAGCTGGGTGCCGCAGCGGGACGAGGTCGGCGTTGGTGACGTGGTGGCCCTGCTCGGCGAGGTACGGCGCGACGTGCCTGCCGGCCTTCCCACTGCCGCCGGTGAAGAAGATGCGCA
>JAHWKS010000592.1 GCA_019347795.1 Planctomycetota bacterium
GGCCTTCGTCCCACCAGCTAAAGCTGGTGGCAGACGCAGGCCGGCTGAAGCCGGCCGCTCGTTCAGCGGAGCGCCTCCGTTTCTCCAGACGCGATCGCTGATGTAGAATCTGAGCCACCCCACAGGATCTCACGCCGATTTCTATTTCCCAGGAGCTAAGTTCATGACCGCCAAACCCGTTCCCGACGGCTATCACACCGCCACGCCGTACATCGTCGTCCATGATGCAGCGGAGGCGATCGAGTTTTACAAGCGGGCGTTTGGGGCGGTGGAGCTGATGCGGCTGGCGGATCCCAGCGGCAAGATCGGGCATGCGGAGATCAAGATCGGCGATTCGCCGATTATGCTCGCGGATGAGTTTCCCGAGATGGACGCCCGCGGTCCCCGCACGATCGGCGGCTCGCCGGTGAGTCTGCTCTTGTACGTTGAAGACGTGGACGCCGTGTTCGCGGAAGCGATCGCCGCGGGCGCCAAGGAAGTGCGGCCGGTGAAGGACCAATTCTATGGCGACCGCTCCGGCGTGCTTGAGGATCCCTCCGGCCACAAGTGGTCCATCGCCACGCACAAGGAAGACCTCTCGCCCGAAGAGATCAACCGCCGCTACGAAGAAGCGATGAAGCAGAGCGGCGCAGCGTCGTAATTCGTCATCAACGCTGAAATCCGGATGGGCGAATCCGCCGCGACGCGCTAGCGTCCGGTTCTTGCATCCTGGCGACGTCGTTCCCGCGTTTCGGAACCGGGGGCTAGCGCCCCGCGGCTGATTCCAATTTCTCCTCCAGCCGCAGGGCGGCGGAGTTGACGCAGTAGCGGAGCCCCGTCGGCTCGGGGCCGTCTTCGAAGACGTGCCCCAGATGCGCGTCGCAGCGGCTGCACAGCACCTCGGTGCGGGTGAAGATCCAGCTTTTGTCCGTTCTGGCGGCGACGCTCTGCTCTTCGATCGGCGCCCAAAAGCTCGGCCAGCCCGTGCCCGACTCGTATTTGGTTTTTGAACTGAAGAGCGGCTGCCCGCAGCCGACGCACTTATAAACGCCTTCCTTCTCGCAGTCCCAATAGGCGTTCTCGAAGGGGCGCTCCGTCCCTTTCCGCCGGGTGACGCGATATTGCTCGTCGGTGTGCCGCTCCCGCCACTGGGCGTCGGTAAGTCGGCGGAAAGCCTGCGCTGGCTTACCGCCATTCGACGCGGCGTCCTGGGGCTCCGCCGGCCGCGAATTCGCGCCGCAACCGGCCGTAACTATCAAAAGGAATACGAGTCCCCAGCGAATTACAGTCATCGACGTCCTCGCCTCGAAGCACCTACCACAAATTATAGCTGCGAACCGGCGCGGCGGCTCTACTCTGCCGGCGTGAGGCGGATTTGGCGGAGGTCCAGCAGGGCTTGGCGGATCGCGCCGGCGCTGCGGAATTGGAGGTCGGTCAGGCCTGGAGATAGCTCGACTACGCCCAGCGTCGCGCCGCGGTACATGTCCCAACTGCCGGTCGATTCCACGCGGCCGGTAAGCGACTGACCGGCGATCTCGACGACGAAGGCGTCTCCCGCGGCTTCAGGCGGACACGAGTAATCCAGCCGCACGACATACCGGCCGGGCTTGGGAACGTCGATCGTCCATACCGCCCGGTCCTCCTCGCTCTGCCAGTAGCCGAGGTTGCCGTATCGCTCTTCGAACACGAGCGTCGGGCCGTAGATACGGGCGCTTGAGGCGGAGCAGTCGAGCCGGCCGTTGATGCTCACCCGCACCACCTGCGGGTTGTTGCCGGGAAACTCCTTGGGCGGCGGGCCGACGCTGCGGACATAGGCGATCACGTCGGCCAGGTCGTCGGCGGTCATGTCCTTCTCGATCCCCTCGGGCATCAGCGACCGGCCGGTGGCGGCGAGCACGTCGATGTCTTTCCGCAGCACGACCTGCTGCTTCGCATCGGGCGCCTCCAGCGTGATGCTGGCGCCCGTCTCCTCGCGCAACAGGCCGGTGAACTGCCGGCCGTCGGCGGTGACGACGATGTAGTCCAGGAATTTGTCCTCGACGGCGCGGTTGGGATCGAGCATCGCGATCAGCATCGCCTCGGGCGACTTGTTGGTGAGGGCCGTCAGGTCCGGCCCCACCGCGTGTCCTTCGCCTTCCAGCCGGTGACATGTCGCGCACCGCTTGCGGAACACCTCCTTGCCGCGGGCGACGTCGCCGCCAAGCCTCGCGACATGCTGGAACTCTTGGACCACCTTCACGCGATCCGTGGATGCTTCGTGAGCAATCAACTGTTCGGCGCGCTTCCGCACGCCGGCGTCCTTATGGGTAAGAAGCTGCTGGCGGCGCCGGGCCTCCAGTTGCGACGCGGGCAAGGCCCCGCTTTCGACGGCGTCCAAGAGTCGCTGCGCTCCCTCGATCCGGCTGAGCATTGCATCGAGCGCGTCGCCCCGTATCGCCGGGCTGTAGCCGCGCCAGGCGGCGAGCAGCGTATCGAATGCTTGCGGCGAGCCGATTCTTGCCAACGCGGCGACGGCGGCCGATTGCAGCTCCGCGGGAGTTCGCGGAGTGAGCAATTGCCCGAGAGCGCCGGCCGCTGCGGAGGAGTCGCCCAAGCCGCTTCCCAGCAACCGCACCGCCGCACGGCGATCCGCGGGCGACGCGGACTCATCGAGCGCCCGCTCCCTAGCGACGGCGAAAACCTTCGTCAACTGCTGCCGCGTCGCAGCGTCGGTCATCTTGGAAACGGGCGCCTTGCGGGCGCCGAGCGTCTCGATGACCTCGGCCAGCGCCGCCATCTGCGAAGCGCCGGCGTCCTCGCCGATCGTCGCTGCGAGCGACGCAAGCACGCGGTTGACCATTTCCGCTTCTCCCACCGCGGCCGCCATCGCCAGCAGCTTCTGCACAACCGCCGCGGGAGGCGACTCGGCAGCGAGCACGGCTTCCAACATTTCCGGCAGGTTCTCTTGATCGATGGAGCTGAACACCGCGGCCAAGACGTAGGGATCGTTGTGATGGGCCCTCGCCAGCGCCGCGAGCGCCGGTCCCCATTGCAAATCATCCCACTCGCCGAGGCTGTAGGCGACTTGCAGGCGGACGAACGGGTTGGCGTCGCCGGCAAGCTTCGCTACCGCAGCCGCCAGTTCCGGCGACTCATTCAGCCACGGCTCGGACAGCCGCACCGCGTGACGCCGCACGCCGGGATGTTCATCGCCGGCGGCCCGCAGCAGCAAATCCGGATCGAGGGCGCCGAGCCCGTCGAGCACGCATATCGCATGGACGCGGGCTTGCGGCGACTCGCCGGATGCGACGAGTTCCGTCAACGGAGCGATCGCCGCCTCGCCGCCTTGCCACAGGAGCATCTGGTGAGCCATGTCCCGCTGCCACCCGCTGGGACTTTTCAATTGTGCGACGAGGCCCTGCTCATCGAGCGTGTCGAGCCGCTCTGGCGGCCGCGGCGCCGCATCCGCGGGATACACGCGATAAATGCGGCCTTTGTCATCACCCGCCCGCACGTCGAGCCGTCGCAGCCAGTCCTCCGGGATCCAGCGGGGATGCTCGATGACGAACCGATACATGTCCGCAATCCACAGCGCCCCGTCCGGCCCGACGCGGACCATCGACGGGCGGCACCAGTTGTCGCGCGAGGCGAAGAACTCCGACTGCTGCTCATCCTCCGCGCGGCGGCTGGTGAAGGTGACGCCGTCGGCCTCCACCACTTCGCGATGCACCAGGTTGTGCACCGGCTCGCACACGAACGAGTTGCCGACGTACTCCTCCCCCAGCAGCATGTCACGATAGATGACCGGGCTGCACGCCGAAGTGAAGCGGCCCGCCATGGCGAAATCGTTGAACCGCTCAAGCGTACGGCTGACGGGAAACACCGGCGCGGCGCCCGGCTGCTCGGAGACGTGCTTCCGCACCGAGGGCGGCGCCACGTGCGGGTTGCGGCGAAGATATCGATCCTCCAGCACGTAATGCCACATCGGGTTGCTGTTGTTCCCTCCGAACCAGTCCCCCCAGTCGTTCCGCTCGCGGCCGAACTGCGTATTGCCCGAGGTGGCCTCGTGCAGCCCGTCATCGGGGCAGATGCGCAGATCGCGGCCGCTCACGTCCACCACCTCGCCGGTCTTGTGCGAGCGGATCTTGCCGTTGCTGTCGCCGTTGCCCACGTGCAGCCAGTTATCCAATCCCCACCGCAAACCGTTCACGCGATGCTGCTGATTGCCTTCGCCGAAGCCGGTATAGAGCTTCTCCACAACTTCCGCCTGGCCGTCGCCATCATTGTCCCGCGCGAAGAGGATATCGGGCGCGGCGGAGATCAGCACGCCGTCGCGCCAAACCTTGACGCCAGTGGGGAACGGCAACGCATCGAGAAACACGCTCGCCCGGTCATAGCGGCCGTCGCCGTCGCTGTCTTCCAGCACTTTGACGCGGCCGCCGGGGTTGCCCTGTCCGTCCATCCCGTTGGGATAGTCGCGCATCTCGACCACCCACAGCCGGC